>DATFVB010000337.1 GCA_035260525.1 Thermoanaerobaculia bacterium | reverse complement strand
CGCCGCGCCCGCGGAGGCCCCGGCCGCCGTGCCGGCCGCCGACGAGGCCGCCGAGCCGGGAGTCGAGGCCGCCGAACCGGAGTGGTCGCTCGACGAGGCCGCGCCCGGGGCTGCCGCTCCGCCGGAGGCGGACGAAGGCGCCGGGTTCGCCGAGGCGGCCGAGGCCGTCGGGGGAATCGCGCCGGAAGGAGCGCCCGGGGGTGGCGGCGAGCGGGACGCCGGGACGGAGCCCCGATTCGAGGTCGAAGAGCCGCCCGACGAGGAGCTGGCGGCCGCGGAGGCCGAGCCATCGGCCGCGGAGGCCGAGCGGTCCGACGCGGAGGAGACCGAGCCGCCTCGACTGGCGATTGTCCCCGTGCCGGAGGTCAGCGTCCCGCTCTTCGCACTGACGGCGCCGGAGCCGGAGCCGGAGCCGGAGTCGGGTCCCGAGCTCGACCGGGCCCCGGAGGAGACCGGCGCGGCGAACGAGTTGCTGCCCGGCAGGCGTCTGGGCATGATCCGCGCCGTGGGCGTGCTGGCGGTCGTGGCGCTTCTGGCCGTCGTTTGGCTGGTGCGCCGGCGCTCTTCACCCGCGCCCGTTTCCGTCCCGGGCGCGGCGACCCTCCGGCGCTCCGCCGGGCGCCCGGGAGCGGGTCAGGCGCCGAGTCGCGAATCGCTCGAGCCTGCGCCGCCGATGGCGGCCGAAAAGGAGCCGCGCAAGCCCGAGGCCGCCGTTGCGACCCCGAGACCGACGGCGGCCCGGGAATCCGAAACTGCCGAGACGCCGAAGCGAGGCGCGAGCCGTGGGGCGCCGCTCCCCGCAACGCGCACCGAACGCAAGGCGGCCTCGCCGTGGGAGGACCTCGCCCGCGCGGGCCGGAAGACGTTCGAGCGCCCGGGAGTCCACCGGTATGCGATTCAGCTCGAGCTCGCCTGCGAGGAGGCGACGCTTCGGAAGGCGTTCGACACGGACCCGGGACGCCGCCGGATCTGGCTCGCGCCGTACGAATTCCGCGGCCGGAGCTGCTACCGCGTGCTCTGGGGAAAGTACCGGAACCTCGGCTCCGCGAAGGCCGCGAAAGCGACGGTGCCGGCGATGTTCTCGCTCGACGGGAACCGCCCGGCGGTCGTGCCGCTGGGGCGAGCGAAATGAGTCGCGCCGGCACGGCGCGCGAGAACCCGGGAAGGTCTGATGCCCGCTGAGCCGTGGAGCGGGGATCTCTCCGCCGAGCCGCTGCCCCAGATCCTCCGGCGGATCTTCGCCGAACGGCGGACCGGCCGCCTGACCTTCACCCGGGAATCGGAGACGATCCGTCTCTTCTTCGATGCCGGGGAGCTGCGGACGGCGACGTCGTCGGTCGAGGGGCGTCGCATCGGAGACGTGCTCCTCCGGCGGGGTCTCGTCGGCGAATCCGACTTTCGCGCCGCCCTCGCCTCGGACGGGAGCCGCCGCAGCCGCCTCGGCAAGCTCCTCGTCGAGCGCGGGCTCATCCCGCAGCACGTTCTCGACGCCGAGATGCGGCGGCTCGCGGAGGAGATCGTGTTCTCGGCCTTCACGTGGAAGGCCGGAGGGTTCCGCTTCGACGACGACGAAGGGAGCCCGGACGCCGACACCTGGCTCGACCATTCGACGGCCGCGCTGATCGTCGAAGGGATCCGGCGCCTTCCCGACAGCGACGAATACCTCGATATCCTGGGCGATCTCGACCGCAAGCCGGCGGCGATCGAGAATCCGATGACGCGCTGGGGCGTCGTGAAGCTCGCGCCGCAGGAGGGATATCTCTTCTCGCTCTGCAACGGGAGAACGAGCTTCCGCGACGTTCTCAAGCTCGCTCCGTCGCGGGCGGTGGGCGCGAAGATCCTGCACGCGCTGCTCGCCTGCGGCCTCATCGAGATCGCCGAGAACGCCCCGGCCGCGGCGCCGGAGCAGGCGGTCCCGGCGGCGCGCGAGGCCGGCGCGCGCGAGATTCCGGTCGAGTCGACCGCCCCCGACGCCGAAGCCCGGTACGTGGTCGCCCGCGGGAGCTACCTGCGCGCGCGGCAGCTGATCGAGTCTCGCGACTTCTTCGGGGCGATCGTGCTCCTCGAGCAATGCGTGAAGCTCGCCCCCGACAACCCCGAGTATCACTACCGGCTGGCGAGCGCGCTGTCGAAGAACCCCCGATGGGGCGAACGGACGATCGACCAGTTCCGCAAGGCCCTGTTACTCTCGCCGAACCGTCCCGAGGCTCTGCGCGAATTCGCGGAATTCCTCCTCTCGCGGCGGCGTCCCGCCGAGGCGCGGGAACACGCGGCGCGGCTCTACGAGCGGTTCCCGGACGAGCCGAAGCACGCCGAGCTGCTGCGGCGGTGCGAGCAGGCGATGGGGATCGCGGCGCCCTCTCCCGGGGCTTCCGATTCGGGTGAAGAGGAGGAAGAGGACAAGGGCTCCCGGTCCCTCCTCGGCCGGCTCTTCCGGAAGGGGTCCGCGGAGTGATCTTCGATCCGCGGGAGCATTCCCGATCCGAGCTCCATCGCGGAAGCGATTTCGTTCTGGTTGACGAACGGCCGGTGGCACCCGGCGTGCCGGGACCCGGTGTCGGGAGAAAAGGGGTCTGGGGAAAATTCTTTTCCCCAGGTCAAATACTCGAAAAACTGCCGGAGCGAAGCGGAGGCGCGCGAAGCGCCCTGCGAAGCAGGTTTTTCGCCCGAGCTTCGCGAGCGTCGCGAAGGGTGTTCGCTCGGGTCGGATGTCTCTCGTGGGGCGCCGAAGCGGTCGAGGGCGCTGACCCGAGCCGCGAGAGGCCGCATCGCGGAAAGTCTCCCCGAAGTAACCGAGGGGAGGAGGTCTGCGATGCGGGAGCCTTCGCGATCCGAGCTTCGCGAGCGTCGCGAAGGCGACGATGATCGAGGCCGGAATCGCGACCGCCCTCGGTCTCGCCGTCGCCGCCGGATTCAACGCCTGGGCGACGGCCCTCGTGTTCGGGTTGTGCGCCCGCGTGTTTCCCGACCTCCTCGGCGGTCCGATCGCCGCCTTCTTCGCCTCCGGGCCGATCCTCACGATGGCGGCGGCGCTCTTTGCCGCGGAATTCCTCGCCGACAAGATCCCGTTCCTCGACCATTTCTGGGACTTCGCGCACACGTTCCTGCGCCCCGCGGCGGGCGCGGCGCTCGCCGCCGCCTGCCTTCCGGCGCATCCTCCGCTCGCGCGTCTGGCCGCCGCCGCCGCCGGCGGCTTCGTCACGCTCGCGGCACACATGGGAAAAGCGGCGACGCGGCTGTCGTCGACTGCCGCCGTCTCGGGCGTGACGCGGATGGCCCTGTCGATCGCCGAGGACGTGGTCGCCGTCTCGGTGGCGGCGGTCGCGATCTTCTCCCCGGGCCTCTCGATCGCCGTCGTCGGAGCCGTCCTCATCCTGATCGTCCTCCTCTTCGGCCGGATCCGGCGGGCGGCAGCGATCCTCTTCTTCCTCGCGGCGCACCCCCGCGAGGCTCTCCGCGCGTCGAAAGAAGCCTAGCCTTGCCCTTCCTCGTCGACGGCAACAACCTGATCGGAAGCGTGCTCGGAAAAGCCGCCGCCACGGAGGAGGAGCGGCGTTGGGTCCAGAGAACGATCGCGGCCCGCGTGCGCAGCGGCGGGTCGAAGGTGGTCCTCTTCTTCGACGGCGAGCCGGCGGCGGGCAAGCGCGAGGGTTGGCTCGGCGGGCTGACCGTCCGGTTCTCGGGAAATCGCAGCGCTGACGATGCGATCGTCGAAGCCGTCGAGCGGTCGAAAACGCGCCGCGACTGCCACGTCGTGACGGACGACCGGGGCCTGGCCGAGCGGGCGCGGGCCCGCGGCGCGCGGGCGCTTTCGACGGCCGACTTCTGGGGGCGGATGTCGGAGCCGGGGCCCGCGGCCGCCGCGGCCGCCGTGGATGTCGGCGACTGGGAGTCGTTCTTCTCGGACGACCGGAACCGCCTCCCGTGACCCGAGCGCCGTCTGATACAATGCCTTCGGGCGGGCGGTCCATGCGATCGCCGCGATCTTTGGATCGGGGAGGAAAGTCCGAACTCCACGAGGGCAGCGCGCCGGGCAACACCCGGTCGTCCCGGCGACGGGGCGAAGGAAAGTGCCACAGAAAACAAACCGCCTTTTTTCCGGCGCTTCGCGGCGCCGGCGCAACGGCAAGGATGAAACGGTGCGGTAAGAGCGCACCGCCCCGGCGGCAACGCCGGGGGCACGGTAAACCCCGCGCGGAGCAAGGCCAAATAGGGAAACGGAAGAGCGCCCACCTCATCCCGCTCGCCGGGACCGTTTCCGGGTTGGCCGCTCGATTCCGGGAGAGATCCCGGAGCTAGAGGAATGATCGCACCCGACAGAATTCGGCTTACCGGGCCGTCCGCCCACTTTTCGAAGCCTCCGGCGCTCAAGCCCGGATCGACCATCGGTGTCGCCGCACTCTCCGGCAGCGCCGATCCCGACAGGCTCGACGCCGGCATCGCCCATCTCGTCTCGCGCGGTTACCGCGTCGTCGAGGCTGCCAACGTCCGGCTTCGCGACGGCTCACGGGCGGGGACCGATGCCGAGCGTGCGGCGGGGTATCGGGCGCTCCTGACGGACCCGGCGGTCGACGCGATCTTCTTCGCCCGCGGCGGATGGGGCGCCGCCCGCGTCCTCGACCTCCTCGACCCGAAGGAAGCGGCGCGTCATCCGAAGATCCACATGGGCGGCTCGGATCTGACGACCCTCTTCGCGTGGCTCCACGCACGCGCCCGTCTCGCCGCGTTCCACGGGCCGATGGTCGCGGTCGACTTCGCGGGGCCGGCGCGGGACCCGGAGACCGATGCGTCGTGGGAACCGGTGCTGCGCGGCGAATCGCCGATCCGCTTCCCGATTCTCTCCGACCAGGTCGTCGCGTCCGGGCGCGCCGACGCGCCGCTCGTGGGCGGCTGCCTCTCGCTCCTCGTCGCCCTGGAGGGGACGCCGGAAGCGCTCGACACCGCGGGCCGGGTCGTCTTCTGGGAAGACGTGGGCGAGGAGATCTACCGGCTCGATCGCATGCTCACCCAGTGGAAGCGCGCCGGACGGTTCGCGTCGGCGGCCGGGGTTATAATCGGAAAGTTGGAAAACATCAGGAACCAGGGCCGGCCGGACGCGGATGCCGTGTCCGCTCTGCTCGACGAGCACTTCGGCGGCGCTCCGTACCCGGTCGTGCGCGACTGGCCGTCGGGCCACGGCCGGCGCAACCGGACGCTCCCGCTCGGCGCGCGCGTGGCGATCGACACGTCCCGCGGCATCGTCTCGTTCGAGGAGCCGGCGGTCGCATGAAGGCGGTCTTCAAGTCGGGGGCGGGGAAGAGCCCCTCCGACCAGTTCCTCGTCACCTATCTGATGGGCGACATCATCTTCTCCGAAGGGGACCTGGGCACCGAGATGTACATCGTGCAAACCGGGGTCGTCGAGATCTTCAAGAAGATCCGCGGCCGCCAGAAGGTGCTCGCCACACTCGAGAAGGGGGACTTCTTCGGGGAGATGTCGGTCCTCGAGGACGTCTCCCGCACCGCGTCGGCCCGGGCGAAGACCGACGTCGAGGTCGTCCGGATCAACCAGACGACGTTCGACCAGATGATCAAGAGCAACACGGAGATCGCGGTGCGCATGCTGCGGAAGCTGTCGCGACGCCTCCGCGAAACGACCGACCTCCTCGAGGACGCCCTCGGACACAAGGTCGCCGAGCCGATGGACTCCCCCTCGGGGTCCCTTCCGGCGGCCGCACGGGAGGAGCACCGCGTCTACCGCCTCGTCTCCGCGGACCGCAAGACGGAGTTCTACCTGAACCGGGACGGCGACACCCGCATCGGCCGCGCCGACCCGGTCACCGGGATCAACCCGGACGTCGACCTGACCACGCTCGACACGCAGCGCTCGACGTCCCGGAGCCACGCGCGGATCTACAAGGCCGACGACACGTTCTACCTGATGGAGGAGATCGGCGTGATGAACGGCACGTACGTCAACGACCGGCGGCTGCCGACGGGGACGCCCGCCGCGATCAAGGACGGCGACGTGCTGAAGTTCGGGCTCATACCTCTCGTCTTCCGCATCACCAAGGAATAGGGGAGCCGGCGCGGCGATACATCGAGCGATGCGGGCGCCGGGGACCGCGCGTCGCCCTCCAACGTACGCTCTCGGTACGCCTGCGGGCGCCGCGCGCCCCCCGGCATCCCACCTCGCTCGCGTCTCGCCGCGCCTCGATGTTGGAATCCACTGAAACGGGCGGGGTTTCGGCTCGCACCACGCTTGCGCCAAGCCCGTGCGTGGTAGAAGGCGATCGATGAGCGACGTTTCCGTGCGGCTGACGGACCCGATCGCGCGCGTGCCGGGCATTGCGGCCTCGTCGGCCCGGAAGCTCGCCGGGGAAGGGTGCGCGACGGCCGCGGATCTCCTCCTCCACGTCCCGTTCCGCTACGAGGACCGCGCGGCGTTCTCGCCGATCGGGGAGCTGAAAGACGGCCAGACGGCGGTCGTCTCGGGGCGCGTCGCCGGCCACCGGTTGATCCGCACGCGCCGCCGCCGGTTCACGATCCTGGAAGCGGCGATCGACGACGGCACGGGGACGCTTCGGGTCGTCTGGTTCAACCGGCCGTATCTGGCGAAGGCGCTGGCTTCGGGAAAACGCGTCGTCCTCTACGGGACGGCCGGCATCGAGAAGCGCGGCCTGGAGATGCGCAATCCCGAGCACGAGCTCTTCGACGAGGAGGAGGCCGAGGAGTCGGTCCACATGGGGCGCGTCGTGGGGATCTACCGAAAGCTCGGCGGGCTCGGCGGAAAGTGGCAGCGGAGCGCGATCGACCGCGCGCTCCGCGCAACCGATCCGGATTTCCGGGCGGCCGGCGACGCCGGGCTTCTCCTGCGGGCGCTGAAGACGATTCATTTCCCGCCGCGGCGCTCGTTCGCCGCCGCCGTTTCGCGGGCGCGCGAGGCGCTCGTCCGCGAGGAGCTCGCCGTCTTCTTCGACCGGATCGAGGGCAAGCGCGAGGCGCGGGCCGCGACCGGCGTTGCGCCGTGGACATGGACGGCCGCGACGACGCGGCGGCTCCTCTCGCTCCTTCCGTTCCCGCTGACCCGTACGCAGCGGGATGCGATGGCGGAAATCGCCGCGGACTTCCGCCGCGGATCTCCCATGGCGCGGCTGCTGCAGGGCGACGTCGGGAGCGGGAAGACCGCCGTCGCGGTGCTGGCGGCGCTGCTCGCCGTCGAAAACGGGAAGCAGGCGGCGATCATGGCGCCGACGGAGATCCTCGCGGAGCAGCATGCCGAAACGATCGCGGGGTGGCTGGAAGGCGCCCGTTACCGCCTCGCGCTCCTGACCGGAAGGACGCCGCCGGCAGCGCGGCGGGAGCTCCGGGCGGCGCTCGCCGGGGGGGAGATCGACCTCCTGATCGGAACGCACGCGCTGATCGAGTCGCCGGTCCGGTTCGCCGATCTCGGCCTCGTCGTCGTGGACGAGCAGCACCGCTTCGGCGTCGAGCATCGCGCCCGGCTCTCGCGCAAGGGGGGGCGCCCGCACGTCCTCGTGCTCTCCGCGACGCCGATTCCGCGGTCGCTCGCGTGGACGCTCTTCGGCGATCTCGACGTCACGCGCCTCACCGAGAAGCCCGCCGGGCGCGCGGCGATCCGCACGTTCGTCCGGGAGCCCGCGCGGCGCGCGGCGGTCCAGCGCTTCGTGGGAGACCGCCTTTCGGCGGGAGAGCGCGCCTACGTGGTCGTCCCCGCGATCGACGAATCGGAGCGGGAGGTGGCCGCCGTCGAGAGCACGGCGGAAACGCTCCGCCGCGCGGTTCCCGAGGCGCGCGTCGAGACGCTCCACGGGCGACAGTCCGCCGACCGCCGTCGCGCGGCCATGGCGGCGTTCGCGAAGGGGAGCGCCAACGTGCTCGTCGCGACGACGGTGATCGAGGTCGGCATCGATGTCCCCGAGGCGACGGTGATGGTCGTCGAGAACGCGGACCGCTTCGGCCTCTCCCAGCTGCACCAGCTCCGCGGCCGGATCGGGCGGGGAGACCGGCCTTCGTACTGCGTCCTCTTCGTCTCCGACGGCGCGACGGAGGACGCGCGCGAACGCCTCGCGATCCTCGAGGAGTCCTGCGACGGCTTCGCGATCGCCGAGCGCGACCTCGAGCGGCGGGGCCCCGGCGACCTCCTCGGAGCCCGGCAGTCGGGGATGCCGTCCTTTCGGGTGGCCGACCCGGTGCGGGATGCCCGCCTCCTGCCGGAGGTGCGCGACGACGTGCGGGCGCGCCGCGCCCGGGGCGAGAAACTCGAGAGCGATCTCTTCCCCGCGTCGCACGCGCCGGCGCCGCCTGTGATAGAAACCGCGGACGCATGAAAATCGCCGTGACCGGAGGAACCGGCTTCGTCGGAAGCCACGTCGTCAACGCGCTCCTCCGGGCGGGGCACGAGCCGCGGGTCCTCGCCCGGAATCCGGACGCCGCGCGCTCGCGGTTCAACCGGCCGGTTCCCGTGGCCGCGGGGGACGTGTCCGACGCCGCCTCCCTCGAGCGCGCGTTCTCCGGCTGCGACGCCGTCGTCCACCTCGTCGGCATCATCAACGAGAGCGAGGGGCTCTCCTTCGACGCGGTGCACCGGCAGGGCACCGAGAACGTCGTCGGGGCGATGCAGAGGACCGGAGTCCGTCGTCTGTTGCACATGTCCGCGATGGGGTCCGCGCCCGACGCGCCCTCCGAGTACGGCAGGACGAAGGCCGCGGGGGAGGAGGCCGCGCGGAGGTCGGGTCTCGAGGCGACCGTCTTGCGCCCGTCGATTGTCTTCGGCCCCGGGGACGGATTCGTGACGCTCCTCGCGAAGATCGTCCGGTTGAACCCGCTCTTCATCCCGGTGATCGGCCCGGGGACCGTCCGGTTCATGCCGGTGTCGGTCCGGGAGGTCGCGGGGATCTTCGCCGCCGCGCTCGAAAAGCCGGAGACGGCGGGGAAGACGTTCGAGGTCGGAGGGCCCGAGACCCTGACGATGGACGAGATCTACCGCGAGATCGCGGCGGCCCTGGGGAAGCCGCGGAAACGGCTCGTCCACTTCCCGCTCTGGTACGGGCGGATACTCGCCGCGGCCCTGTCGGTTCTTCCGAACCCGCCGCTGACGCGGGACCAGCTGCGCTCGCTCTCGCGCGACAACGTCGGCGACGTCGCCGCGACGGCCGACGTGTTCGGAGCCCCCGCCGTGCGGTTCGCCGACGGCATCCGCGAATACGTGCGGCCGAGGTCGACGCACGACGCCCGCATCGGAATCTGAAGCCGGCGGGCGATGCATCGAGCCGGGCGGCCGCGTGCCGCCGGTCGCCGGCACGACGTACGCTCTCCGGTACGTCTTAGCCGCCGGCCGGCACCCCGCATTCCGCCGGGCTCGCGCCTCGCCGCGCTTACGAGTGGTTCTGAACTGACAGATCGCCTCTAAGAATCAAAGGATCGCCGGCGTGGCGATGCATCGAGCCGTCCGCCTCCGCTCTCTCGAGCTACGGCGCGATTGGCCAGAGGCGCGCGATCAATCGTCGGGTCGTCCCTGCCAACAGGATCGCGCCGAAGCTTCAGCGAAGGCGGAGGCGGGCGCGTGCTCCCGGCCGGCGGCTCGACGTACGCCTATCGGTACGCCTTCACCGCCGGCCCGGCACCCCGCGCATCCCGCCGGGCCCGCGCCTCGCCGCGCCGCGTCGCCTTCGTAAGCGAGATTTTGTCTCGCCAATATCCTCGCCCGGCCGCGACGATCCGCGAACCCGTCCATGGGACCAAACCACGCGCGCCGCGTTCCCGATTCGGATAGGCTTCCCGACGAATGCAGCCGATCGTCGTCGTCATCCTCATCGCGGTGGTCCTCTTCGCGATCTCGTTCCACGAGTCGGCGCACGCGTGGATGGCGCTGAAGTTCGGCGACCCGACGGCCCGCGACCTCGGGCGGATCTCGCTCAACCCGCTCCATCACATCGACCCCTTCGGCACGGTTCTGCTGCCCTTGATCATGATCCTCATGCACCAGCCGCCGTTCGGCTACGCGAAGCCGACGCCCGTGAATCTCCGGAACACCCGCAATCCGCGCCTCGCGAACTTCTGGGTTTCCGCCGCGGGACCGCTCTCGAACCTGCTCGTCGTGATCGTCGCCGCGGCGCTCCTGATCGGGATCGGCCGCTACGACCGCGCCCTCGTCGTCGGGGCGTTCCAGGGTCCTTCGGGAGCGGGCGTCCTCGCTCCCGTTTCCTACATCCTGGCCCAGCTCGTGCTGTTGAACCTCGTGCTCGGCGTGTTCAACCTGATTCCGGTCCCGCCGATGGACGGCAGCGGGATTCTCTTCTCGATCCTCGGGCGGCGCGGCCTCGCGATCGAGATGTTCTTCCACCGTTATTCGTTCGTCATGTTCATGATCATCATGCTCCTCGTCTACTCCGGCTTCTTCGGCCTGATCCTCGGACCGGCGATCCGGATCGTCCTCTCGGTGATCGAGTGGGGGATCGGGTGAGCGAGAGCGCCTCGCACGGGCCGGCCCCGTCGCTTCCGCCGGTCGAGCTCGACCAGTTCTCCGGGCCGCTCGACCTGCTCCTGCACCTCATCCGCAAGAACGAGGTGTCGATCACGGACATCCCGATTGCGGAGATCACGGAGCAGTACACGGCGCATCTCGACCTCATGCGGGAGCTCGACCTCGACGTGGCGGCGGAATACGTCTATCTCGCGGCGGTCCTCATCCACATCAAGTCGCGGTTCCTCCTCCCGCGCGACCCCGACCACCCCGAGGAGGACCCGAGGCAGGACCTCGTCGCGCGTCTTCTCGAGTACGAGAAGTTCAAGCGGGCGGCCGAAGGGTTTCACGAGATCGACACCGAGCGGGCGGGGCTGTGGCCGCGCCCCGACGTCGCGCCGCCGGCGGCGGGACCGGATGCGCCGCCCCCGACCCTCGAGGTCTCGCTGGCCGATCTGGTCGGGACGTTCCGTATCGTGCTCGACCGCTACCGGCTGGCGCACCCCGCGTCGATCGAGGTCCACCATCCCCGGTTCTCGCTGCGCGAGAAGATGATCGAGCTCGTGGGGCGCGTCGAGGAGCGCGGGACGCTGCCGCTCCTCGAGCTCCTCGGAACCTTTCGTTATCGCACGGAGGCGATCACGACGTTTCTCGCGGCGCTCGAGCTCACGCGGATCGCCGCGCTCCGCATCTTCCAGCCGGTTCCGTTCGGCGAGATCCACGTCTCGCGCACGGACCGGGAGTTCCGGATTTCCGAGATCGAGGACGTGTACCATGACTGACGACGAAGAAATCGAACGCCTGCAGCCGGCGCTCGAGGCCCTTCTTTTCTCCTCGGGCAAGCCCGTGCCCGTCGAGAGCTTCGTGGAGATGCTCGAGACGGAGGCCGCCGTCGTCGAGCGGGCGCTTCGGGCGATGGCGGAGCGTACGAACGGGGAAGGGCGCGGGATCCGACTCGAGGCGGTCGGAGGCGGCTGGCGATTCGTGACCCGACCGGAGTTCGACGGGCTGCTGCGCCGGTATTTCGAGATCTCGGAACGGAGCCGCCTCTCGCTCGCCGCGCTCGAGACGCTCGCGATCATCGCCTACCGGCAGCCGATCACCGCGCCCGAGATCTCGGAGCTCCGGGGAGTGAATTCGTCGGCGGTCCTGAAGACGCTCTTCGACAAGAAGCTCATCACGACGGCGGGGAAGAAGCCGGTCGTCGGGACGCCGTTCTTCTACCGGACGACCAAGGACTTCCTGGTCCGCTTCGGGTTGAACGACCTCGCGGAGCTCCCGAAGCCGGAGGAGATCGACGAGGACCTCGCCGGCGAGGAGGCTCCGCTGCCTCTCGCTCTCGTTCCGCCGCTCGGGAACGCGGCCGCCGCAGACGCCGCCGCCGGGACCGCGCCTCCTCCGGCGGGCGCGCCGGACGCCGAAAGCGGCGTCGAGGCGTCCGACGACGCCGCCGCGCCGTCGGACGTGGACGAATCGCCGACCGAGACCGCCCCGACCGAGCCCGTCGGCCGGCGATGAGCGCGGAACGCCTCCAGAAGCTCCTCGCCGCCGCCGGCCTGTGCTCCCGCCGTGAGGCGGAAGAGTGGATCTCCGACGGACGGGTCCTCGTCAACGGAAAGCCGGCGGTCCTCGGGCAGAAGGCGGACCCGGCGGCCGACGCGATCCGGGTCGACGGAAAGCCGCTTCGCCGGACGGCGACCACGGGCCCGCGCCGCTACGTCCTGCTCTGCAAGCCGAAGGGATACGTCTCGACGACGAGCGACCCGCAGGGAAGGCCGACGGTGCTCGACCTCGTCCCCCCCGCTCTGCGGCGCGGGTTGAAGCCCGTCGGGCGCCTCGACACCGCCTCGGAAGGGCTGATCCTGCTGACGGACGACGGAGATTTCGCCCAGGCGGTCTCCCATCCCTCGCGGGGGGTTGCCAAGGAATACCGGGTGAAGGTCTGGGGGGAGCCGCCCGAGAAGTCGATCGAGAGGCTCCGGCGGGGGATCGTCCTCGACCGGAGGAAGACCGCGCCCGCGGAGATCGAGCGGCACCACTCGACGGGCCGCCGGGGCGAAGAGGGGAACACCTGGTACACGGTCGTTCTCCACGAGGGGCGCAGCCGACAGATTCGCCGGATGTTCGACGCGATCGGCCATCCGGTCTCGAAGCTGTCCCGAGTCGCCATCGGCCCGATCCGCGACTCGAAGCTTTCCGCGGGCGCCTTTCGGAAGCTGACGGAAGGGGAGATCCGGAAGCTCCTGAAGAAATGAGCCGCGTGATCGCAATCGACGGCCCCTCGGGCGCCGGAAAATCGACCGTGGCGCGGATGGTCGCCGCGCGCCTCGGCCTTCCGTATCTCGACACGGGGGCGATGTACCGGGCGGTCGGCCTCCTCGCCTTCCGGCGGGGAATCCCGCTCCCGATCCCCGATCCCGGCGCGGTCTCCGTCCTCGCCGCGGGCGCGGCGATCGACCTCTCGACGTCTCCCGAGGGCACGACCGTCTGGCTGGACGGGCAGGACGTCTCCACCGCGATCCGCGAGCCGCGGATATCCCTCTACGCCTCCGCGGTGTCCGCCATTCCGGAGGTCCGGCGGCTGCTGGTCGCCCGCCAGCGGGAGATCGGGCTCGCCCGGGGCGGCGTCGTCGAAGGGCGGGACATCGGGACGAAGGTCTTCCCGGAGACCCCCTGGAAGTTCTTCCTGACCGCGGACGAGCGCGAGCGGGCCCGCCGTCGCCACGAGGAGCTCCGGCGGCGGGGGGTCGAGGAGCCGTACGAGAAGGTCCTCGAGGAAATGCGGGTTCGGGACCGGGACGATTCGTCGCGCCCGGACTCGCCGCTGACCCGCGACGGGGGGTACGAGGTCCTCGAGAGCGACGGGGTGGCCGCGGAGGAAATCGCCCGCCGGATCCTCGCCCGGGTCGAAGCCGGGGAGCCCTCCGGGCCTTGACTCATCCCCGAAATCCGGGTTAGATTTGCTTTTTGGAAATCAAAGATTTAGGGGGCACGAAAAGCAATTGAAGGAGTCCAAAGACCAGCCGATGGAAACCGAGACTGAACTCAGCGCGGCCGAATACGAGAGCCTGATCGCCCAGTACGAGGACACTCTCAAGAACCTCCAGGAAGGGCAGATCATCCGGGGCCGCGTGATCCAGGTCACGCCGTCGGAAGTGATCGTCGACATCGGGTACAAGTCGGAAGGCGTCATATCGATCGCCGAGTTCACCGACTACGAAGGGCACGTCACCGTCGCCGTCAACGACAAGATCGACGTGCTCCTCGAAACCACCGAAGACCAGAACGGTTACGTCGTCCTCTCGAAGGACAAAGCCGAGAAGATGCGGGTGTGGGACGACGTCGAGAAGGCGTTCCGCGAGGGCACCAACGTCCGCGGGCGCATCATCGACCGCATCAAAGGAGGTCTCGCCGTCGACATCGGCGTGAAGGCCTTCCTCCCGGGCTCGCTGGTGGACACCAAGCCCGTCAAGAACCTCGACTTCCTGCGGGGCAAGGACTTCGAGTTCAAGGTCATCTCGGTCGACAAGAAGCGAGGCAACATCGTGCTCTCGCGCAAGGCCGTCATCGAGGTCGAGCAGGAGGCGAAGAAGCGCGAGACCCTCGCCCAGCTCGAGGAAGGGCGCGTCCTGCGGGGAACCGTCAAGAACCTCACCGATTACGGCGCTTTCGTCGACCTCGGTGGGCTGGACGGGCTCCTCCACGTCACCGACATCTCCTGGGGACGGATCAACCATCCCTCCGACGTGCTCAAGGTGGGTGACGAGATCGACGTCGTCGTGCTGAAGTTCGACAAGGAGACCGAGCGCGTCTCGCTCGGGACCAAGCAGCTGACCGCCGACCCCTGGGAGCAGGTTCCGGAGAAGTACCCGGTCGGCTCTCGCGTCTCCGGCCGCGTCACGAACGTGACGGACTACGGCGCCTTCGTCGAGCTCGAGCAGGGGATCGAGGGGCTGATCCACGTCTCCGAGATGTCCTGGTCGAAGAAGATGAAGAACCCCTCGAAGGTCGTCTCGGTCGGCGACACGGTCGAGGCGATCATCTCCGACGTCAACACCGACACCCGGCGCATTTCCCTGTCGCTCAAGAACACGCTTCCCGATCCCTGGGAGGG
>DATFVB010000336.1 GCA_035260525.1 Thermoanaerobaculia bacterium | reverse complement strand
GCAAGGCGGTCGAGAGCACTCGGAGCCGCGAGCGAAGCGAGATTCCGAATGCCCTCTTCCTGGGGGGGCCGGTGTTGCGGACCTTCGGGGGGTGTCGCCGGTCGTCCGCGCCGGCGGCCCGAGCCGCGAAAGGCCGCCGTACGGAAAGTGTGAGCACGGCGCGCTCATAATCATGAGGGGGAACAGCTCTCTCCTGAGCGGAGCGAAGGACCATTCTTCTGAGGTCCGCGCGGCGGAAGCATTCGATCCGAGCCCCGCGAGAGTCGTGAATGCGACGGACTGAGGCATTTTCACCATTCGTCGCTCCGGCCTCGCTGATACATTTGCGCTCCATGAGCGATCAGCTTTCCGGTGCTCCATGTCGATGACCCTGCCCGAAACCGCCCGGCTGCCTCTCGGGATTCCCGAGTTCAGCTTCGAAGATCTCCATTCTCCCGAACGACTTCGCGCGCTCGACGCGCACTTCCGGCGGGAGCTGCGTGCCGAGGACCCGGAGCTTTGCCGCATCCTCGAAGAAGCGAGGCGCGACCCCGACGCCGTCGCTCCGTCGGCCTTCTCGGATCTGCTCGTTCGGCTCGCTCCTCGCCTCTCGGCCTTCCTCGCCCGGCTCTTCCCCATCGAAAGGGCGTGGAAGGCGCAGATGGCGCGAGCGGACGGCGAGGCGGTTCTCGGGCGCTTCAAGCGAGACTTCCTCCTGCGGCGCGCGGCCAAAGCCCCTCTTCCGGAAGGATTTCCGAACGTCGACGTCGCGGCGGCGGCGCGCGATCTCCGCACGTTCGAGGAGTCCCTCTTCCCGGACCTCCCCTGGCGGGAGGACGAGGAGATGGCGACGGCGCGAATGGCGGTCGCCCTGCTCGATGCCGAGAGCGAGCATGCCGAGGTCGTCAAGCAGAAGAAGCGCGACGCGGTGTCCGCCGAGACCCGCGACCGGGTCGCGGAATGGGCCTCGCGGGCCGGGGAACCGGCGCCGTCGACGCCGGGGGCCGCCCTGGACTTCCTCTCCGCGAAGCTCAGGTTCCTGGAATCGGCTCTTCACCTGCGGCTCGCGCATCCGGAGTGGCGGCGCGAGGTGCGCGGCTGGTCGTCCTTCCGCGTGCCGGAAAAGCTCGCGTTCGATTCCCTCGTCGAGACGATCCGTCCCGATGCCTCGCTCCCGGAGCGCCGGCTCGGGCCGCCCGAGCACCACCGGCGGCGCGACGGATTCAAGCTCACCGACCCGCGGATGACGCCCCGCGGCGTGCAGGCGGAGACGCAGTACTGCCTCATCTGCCACGAGCGGGACAAGGATTCCTGCTCGAAGGGCTTCTTCGATGCGAAGACGTCGACCTTCCAGAAGAACCCGCTCGGCGTAGCGCTCACCGGGTGCCCGCTCGACGAGAAGATCTCGGAGATGCACGTGATGCGGAGGATCGGCGATTCGGTCGCGGCGCTGGCGATCGTCTGCGTCGACAACCCGATGTGCCCGGGCACCGGCCACCGCATCTGCAACGACTGCATGAAGGGATGCATCTTCCAGAAGCAGTCCCCGGTCGACATCCCGCAGGCCGAGACCGGGATCCTGACCGACGTCCTCGACCTCCCCTGGGGATTCGAGGTCTACTCGCTCCTGACGCGCTGGAACCCCCTCAACCTGCGTCGGCCGTACCCGCTCCCGTACAACGGCAAGAACGTCCTGATCGTCGGGCTGGGACCCGCCGGGTACACGCTCGCGCACTACCTCGCCAACGAGGGCTTCGGAGTCGCCGCGATCGACGGGCTGAAGATCGAGCCGGTCGACGGCGCGCTCCGCCCGATCGAGAAGTACGCGGACCTGAAGAAGCCGCTCGACGAGCGGACGCTCGGAGGCTTCGGCGGCGTGTCCGAGTACGGCATCACCGTGCGGTGGGACAAGAACTTCCTTTCGGTCATCGCGTTGACGCTCGCCCGGCGCGAGAACTTCCGCATGTTCGGCGGCGTGCGATTCGGGGGAACGGTCGACGCGGAGGAAGCGTTCGCGATGGGCTTCGACCACGTGGCCGTCGCGGCCGGCGCGGGACGCCCGACGATCGTCGGGATGACGAACAACATGATCCGCGGCATCCGGCAGGCCTCCGACTTCCTGATGGCGCTCCAGCTGACGGGCGCCTTCAAGAAGAACGGCATGGCGAATCTGCAGGCGGAGCTTCCCGCCGTCGTCATCGGCGGCGGGCTGACGGCGATCGACACCGCGACCGAGCTCCTCGCCTATTACCCCATCCAGGCGGAACGCGCGCTCGAAAGGTACGAGGATCTCGTCCTCGAGCGCGGCGAAGAGAACCTGCGGGCGATCTTCGACGCCGAGGAGCAGGAGATCCTCGACCGGCTGCTGGCCCACGGCGGCGCCGTGCGCCGGGCCCGCCGGGACGCGGCCGCGCGCGGCGAGGCGCCGGACCTCGCGAAGCTCTGCCGCGAATGGGGCGGGGTCTCGATCGTCTACCGCCGGACGATGGAGGAATCGCCGGCGTACCGGTTGAACCACGAGGAGATCATCAAGGCGCTGGAGGAGGGGATCTCGTTCGTCGAGACCCTCGATCCCGTCGAGGCCGTTCCGGACGAGTACGGAAAGCTCCGCGCGATGCGATTCCGGCGGACCTCGGGCGAGCTCGTCGAGCTCCCCGCGCGGACGTGCCTCGTGGCCGCCGGCACGACGCCGAACATCACGTACGCGAAGGAGAAGCCGGGCACGCTCCCCCTCGACGACAAGCGCCGATTCTTCGCTCCTCACCGTCTGGTCGAAGACGGCGGCGTCCGCAAGCTCGTGCCGTGCCAGCCGCTCGACGAAGGGGGCATCTTCACCGGCGTCGACCGCGGCGGGAAGTTCATGACGTATTTCGGCGACAACCATCCGAGATACAACGGCAACGTCGTGAAAGCGATGGCTTCGGCGAGAGACGGTTATCGGTGGATCACGCGGCTTTTCCGGGACGAGATCGCCGCCGCCGATCCCGCCGCCCAGCCGGCGCGCGACGCCGCCTGGAAGCGCTTCTCGGGAACGCTCGAGCGCGAGTGGAGAGCGACGGTCGTCCGCGTGGACCGGCTGACCCCGACGATCGTCGAGATCGTCGTGAAGGCGCCGGCCGCCGCCCGCCGCTTCCATCCCGGCCAGTTCTACCGGCTCCAGAATTTCGAGGCGTTCGCCCCTCGCGCCAACGGCGCTCCCCTGCTGCTCGAGCCGCTTGCGCTCACGGGGGCCTGGAAGGACGACGAGCAGGGGCTCCTGTCCATGATCGCGCTCGAGATCGGCGTTTCTTCCCGCCTGTGCGGGGCCCTGAAGCCGGGAGAGCCGGTGATCGTCATGGGGCCAACCGGCGCTCCGACGGAGATCCCCCGGGACTCCACGGTGATGCTCCTCGGCGGCGGGCTCGGAAACGCCGTGCTCTTCTCGATCGGGAAGGCCTGCCGGGCCGCCGGGAACCGGGTGATCTATTTCGCCGGTTACAAGAAGGGGGAGGACTTCTACAAGCGCGAGGAGATCGAGGCCGCGGCGGACATCGTGGTGTTCTCGGTCGACCGCGGCGAGCCGATCCCGGCCGTGCGGCCGCAGGACCGGTCGTTCGTCGGCAACATCCTCGAGTCGATCACCGCCTACGCCGAAGGAACGCTGGGGGATCGCCCGATCGACCTGAAGGATGTCTCGCGGATCATCGTCATCGGCTCCGACCGCATGATGAGCGCCGTCTCCGCCGCCCGGCACGGGGCGCTCGCAAAGTATCTGTCGCCCAACCACGTCGGGATCGCGTCGATCAACTCCCCGATGCAGTGCATGATGAAGGAGGTCTGCGCGCAGTGCCTCCAGAAGCATCGCGACCCGGTCACCGGCGCGACCAAGGAGATCGTCTTCTCCTGCTTCAACCAGGACCAGCTCATGGACGAGATGGACTGGGGGCACCTGGCGGCGCGCCTGCGACAGAACACGGTTTCCGAGAAGCTCAGCGGCCTCTGGCTCGAACGGCTTCTCGCGCAGAATCCTGTGTCACGCGTTTAGAGGCGCCGCCGATCCATCCAGCCATACGGGACGGGTGCGACCCGCCGGCGTCTCGACGGCGCCTCGCGGAGAACAAACCCATCCCTATCGGCATCGACCGGCCGATACGGTTCGCGCGAGCTCACGGCCGGTCGCGCCGTAGCTCGTGAGAGCGGAGGCGGACGGCTCGATGCATCCGCCTTCGCTTCGCTTCGGCGCGACAAGTCGCCGCGCCAGCTCTCGAAAGTTACAGGACTGTCCATATCTCAATAGATTCGACGACGAGGCGCGGCGAGGCGCGAGCCCGGTCCGCCGTCGCTCTCACGAGCTATGGCGGATCGATCGCCGATGACGTTTCTTGGCTCGGAAGGCGGTGTCCTCGCTTCGATCCGCCGAAGCCTCGGCGAAGGCGGAC
>DATFVB010000335.1 GCA_035260525.1 Thermoanaerobaculia bacterium | reverse complement strand
CGCTCCCCTCGGACTTCGTCGTGGCCAAGGACGCCTCCGACGGGGCGCACGCGAAGGTCGTCTCGATCCAGGGGATTCCGCCGGACCTGATGGCCCTGGACATCGGCCCGAAGACGATCGAGCAGTTCGGCCGGCTGCTCGCCGACGCGAAGACGATCTTCTGGAACGGTCCGATGGGGGTCTTCGAGAAGCCGCCGTTCGACAAGGGCACGATGGCGGTCGCGCACCTCCTCGCCGACTCGAAGGCGACGACCGTCGTGGGCGGAGGCGAATCGGTGCAGGCCGTCCGCCGGGCCGGCGTGTACGACCGGATCACGCACGTCTCGACCGGCGGCGGCGCCTCCCTCGAGTTCCTCTCCGGCGAGGCGCTCCCCGGCGTGACGGCGCTGGAGAGGTGATGCCAAAGCGGGGTCCGTTCGCACACATCGTCGCAAGCAAACGCGAGCACCAGCGCGACTTCTCCCCGCGGGAGAAGGTGGCGGCCGAAGGCCGCCGGATGAGGGCACTCCGAGCTCCGCGAGGTCGCGAACACGAACTTCGGGCCGGGGGCCCCGGAGCGGCCGAGGGCGCATGTGGCCGAGAGCGGCGCGAGCTTCCGAATTCCCTCTCCCTCGGGGAGAGCATGACGCGCTTCGCGCGGCAGGTGAGGGGTCCGCGTAGGAGGCCGAGCCGCGAAGGCCGTATCCAGCGCGCGACGAAGTCGCCGCCGCGAAGCGGCCGGCGCGAAAAGCGCCGAGCGCGCCGATCGCCGCGTACGTCCGTGCGCGAGCCGATCGCGGAAAGTCTCCGGCCGGGAACAGACGGCGCCGCGCCCCGGCGCGCAAGCCGCCCGGTCGGAGGAGGTCCGCGATCTGAGAGACCGCAGCGGTCGAGCGCCGCCGGCGCGAGCCGCGAGGACCGATGAGACTCGTCGTCGCCAACTGGAAGATGAACAAGACGCGGCCGGAGGCCGTCGCGTGCCGCGACGAGCTCGCCCGCCGCGTCGGATCGCTCGGCGCCGTCGAGATCTCGATCGCTCCGGCGTTCCCCTTTCTCGCCGACGTCGCCGATCCGGAGGGGCGCTGGTCGACCGCGGGACAGAACTGCTCCTCGGAGCGATCCGGGGCGTTCACGGGCGAGGTGTCCGCCGCCATGCTCGCCTCCTGCGGATGCCGGTACGTGATCATCGGCCACTCGGAGCGCCGGAAATATTTCGGCGAATCGGAGACGACGCTCGCGGCCAAGGTCGAGCGGGCCCGCGAGGCCGGCCTCGTCCCGATCTTCTGCGTCGGGGAGACGCTCGCCGAGCGGGAGGCGGGACTCACCGAGGAGGTCCTCCGAAGGCAGGCCGAGGCGCTCGAACGCGATCCTCGCGACGCGGCTCTCGTGGCCGCCTACGAGCCGGTCTGGGCGATCGGCACGGGGCGCAATGCGACGCCCGAACAGGCGGAAGAGACGACCGGCTACCTCCGAGGTCTGCTTGGGCGGGGCGACGGGCTTCGGGTCCTCTACGGAGGCTCGGTCACGCCGGAAAACGCCCGGAATCTCGCCGTCCGGCGCGGGATCGACGGTTTCCTCGTCGGTGGCGCCTCGCTCGACCCTTCGGGGTTCTCCGAGATCTGCCGCTTGACCGGTCCGGGCGCGCCGGTCTAAGATCTGCGGCTCCCTCCGGGGGGTTTGGAGAGCTCGATGTTTACGTTTCTCGTGGTCCTCTACATCTTCGTCTGCATCATCCTGATCCTGATCGTCCTCGTTCAGCAGGGACGCGGCGCCGATCTCGCCGGAGCGTTCGGCGGCGGCGGCTCGCAGCAGACGTTCGGCCCCCGCGGAGCGACGACGTTCCTGCACAAGCTGACGACCGGCTTTTTCGTGGCTTTCATCATCCTCGCCCTCGCGCTGGCGGTCATCGAGAGCCGCCCGCAGTCGTCGGTGATCAAGCAGGGGCCGAAGAACCCGAACGCCGCGAAGAAGCTGCCCGCGACGTTCCCGGCACCGGCGCCAGCGCCGGCGGCTCCGGCGAATACGACCTCACCGGCGCATGCGACGACCGGCTCGACTCCCTCGACCGGATCCTCGCCGGCGCCGGCACCGAGCGCTCCGGCAACGACCAGGTGACCCTCGTGCCGTCGTGGTGGAATTGGTAGACACGTACGTTTGAGGGGCGTATGGGGCAACCCATGCCGGTTCGAGTCCGGCCGACGGCACCAAAACTTGCTTCGCAAGCGCTGCGCGGATCGCGGGCTTTGCCCGCGATAGTTTGGCTCGCATCCGAGATGCTCGCATTTCTTCGTTTGCCTTCGGCCACGGCGCGATTCGCTCGCGCCGACGCGCCGCGGCGCGTTCGAAGTAATCCGGTTAGCATCTAACCTGGGGGATGTTTCCCCCAAGCCCCCTCCCCAATCGTTACCGGCGTTCCGCGCGCTCTCGCGAGCGCGATCGGTGCGCGTCGTTCGCTTCATACGACGGTGTCCGTTCTCGGTTGCGGATACCTTGCCGAGGCGCGGCCATCTTCGCGATGGCGTTTCTTGCGCCCTTTTCTCGTCCCGCGTTCGCCCAGTCCCTTCCCGGATCGATCGAGATCGGCGCCGGCGGCGGCCGGTTCTACGGCGGCTCGTTCGCGAAGGGGACGACCCGGGCGTTCGCGCAGAAGGTCGAAGTCGACGACGACATCGTCAAGGGATTCTGGCTGGGCGCGCAGTGGAACCGCCGCTGGGGAATCGAGGTCGCCGTCCGACGGAGCACGGAAGATCTCGTCATCCCGCAATCCGGCGTCTTCCCGGACGAGCCGGCCGCCGGGACGATCGACATCGCCACGATCGAGCTCCTCGCCGTGCGCTCGTTCCCCCACGGAAATTTCGCGCCGTACGTCGCCCTGGGAGGCGGCATCACGAACCTCGACATCAACGTGCCCGACCGAAACGTCCGCGACGTGAACCGTTTCGGCGCCGCCCTCGCCGCCGGGGCGAAATTCCACGCGACGCCGTGGCTCGGGTTTCGGATCGACGCGCGATTCCGGGCGACCTACCTGGGAAAGAGGAGCGTCGAGGACGGCGGGTGGACGGACACGAACCGCTGGTTCCGCAACAGCGAGATCCTGGGCGGGGTGTTCTTCACGTTCCGGCCGCCGCACGTTTGAGGCGTTCCCCGCCGCGACAGGCGCCGTGAGTTTCGGGGCAATGGACTCGGGCCAGGCGTCCGCGTTCGGGGCGCCGTACTCCCCGTAACCGGCCCGCTGCGGCCGTCACCTCCCGGTGTCGGGTCCGTGCCACCTCCGATGATTGAAGTCGTACCGGTAGCCGATCGCGGTGTACGGCAGGCGGACGTAGTCGAAGAACGCGTAGACGAGCGACTGCCACCACTTCGAATCCGGAAGCCCCGCGGCGCGCAGGATCTCCGGAACGTTCAGGCCGAGCTCCACGCCGAGGTCGCGTTCGCGAAGCCCGGGAGGGAGCTCCCGATACCCGCGGCTGGCGTAGGTGGCCGAGAGCATGACGTATCGAAGCGGTCCGGACGGCGCGCGGGCGCGGCGGAAGATCCCCGCGAGCTTCGCGTCGGCCGTGTAGATCTCCTGCGAATAATGCTCGACTCGGGGGCCGGTCTCCCCTCCCCGGTTTTTCGAGGGCACCACACCGAAGCGGAAGCCGACGAAGTCGTCCCATCCGCGGTAGGCGATCTCGGCGCCGACGACGCCGCCGAGCACGTTGGTCGCGGCGTCCTCCCACGAAGCGCCGCCGTACTTGAAGCCGTCGCCGGCCTCCACGATCAACCCGCCGAGGGAAACCACTCCCATCGCGAGCCATCGAGCGTCGGAAGGAGAATGGCCGAGCCGCTCATAGAAGCGCTCCATGCCGTGCCCGACGATCGTGCTCTCGACGAAGTGCGAGGCCTTGTCGGCGCCGCCCGCATACGTATCCCGTCCGAACCAGTGCTCGTGATTGAACTTGAAGTGCGTGAAGTCGTTGCCGTGCCACCAGATCGCGTACCCGGCCACCGGGACGGCCGCCAGCATCGCCAGAGAGATGCGGACCGTGCGGGGATCGAAGAGCTTCCGTTTCGGCCGCGCCGCGGGGGCCGCCGCCGGAGCCGCGCCTGCCGCGGTCGCGGTCCCGGTTCGACCGAACCAGCCGAAGTCCTCGCCGGGCGCGAAGAGGCGATAGTCGCCGGCCTTCGCCGGGCGGGCGACGGCGGCGCAGAAGAGGACGACGAGGGTCCTGGAAAGAGTCCGCATTTCTCACAGAATCGAACGGGCGGTGCCCGCCAAAAAACGGCCCGTTCGACGCCGGGGAAATATACCCGACTTCCGGTGACGGCCGTTCCCCATCCGGAACCGGATCTGTGTTGTGGGCCACGAGACCCGCGTTGGAGAAGTGGACGAGAGGGTACCCGTCCTGAACCCCTCCAGCGGTCCCTCCGCACGACCCCGATGCCGAAACCGATCTCCGGTCGAAAGCGTGCTCTGGCCCCCGACGCCGAGGACCGAAACGGAGTAGGTGCCGAGCACCGCGCGCGGGCTCTCGCCGCGCGCGTGCCGCGACGGCATCGCGAGCGCGAGTACGGCGAGCGCGGCGGGCGGGATCCGGCGACCCATCGCCGGAAACGCGAGCAAGATTCGGACCTTCGCGTGCACGGGAGCAACGAGTCCGCCGGCACGCGCCCGTCTCCGCCTTCGCTGAAACTTCGGCGCGACGCCTACTCGCATCGACCGCCGACATGGGTCGCGCGAGCTTGCAGCCGATCGCGCCGTAGCTCGGTGGAGCGGAGGCTGACGGCTCGATGCATCGCCGCTCCCGTCGTCGATCACAGCTAACCGAAGATCGCTTGAGCGCACACCTGAAAGCGCGGCGAGGCGCGAGCCCGACGGGATGCGGACCGGCCGCCGCGTCCCGAGTCGTACCAAACGCGTACGTCGATGGCGCGGCGGGCGGCACGCGCCCGTCCGGCTCGATGCATCGCCGAGCCTGACTGTTAGTATCCGCCCCATGCCGACGAAGAAGAACCTCTACAAGGTCGCCATCATCGGATCGGGGCCGGCCGGCTGGACCGCGGCCCTGTATGCCTCGCGCGCCGAGCTCTCCCCGGTCGTCTTCGAGGGCCCGCAGCCGGGCGGGCAGCTCACCATCACCACGGAAGTCGAGAACTACCCCGGCTTCGTCCAGGGGATCCAGGGACCCGAGCTCATGGAGATCTTCCGCGAACAGGCGCGCCGGTTCGGGACGGAGACGGTCCAGGAGACCGTCACGCGGGTGAACTTCGACGTGCGGCCGTTCGGGCTCGAGCTCGACTCGGGGGCGATCGTGCAGGCCGAGGCGGTCATCATCTCGACCGGCGCCTCGGCGAAGCTCCTCGGCATCCCCTCGGAGAAGGAGCTGATGGGGTACGGAGTGTCCGCCTGCGCCACCTGCGACGGATTCTTCTTCAAAGGCAAGCCGGTCGTCGTCGTCGGGGGCGGCGACACGGCGATGGAGGAGGCGACGTTCCTCACGAAGTTCGCCTCGAAGGTCACGATCGTGCATCGCCGCGAGGAGTTCCGGGCCTCGAAGATCATGGTCGAGCGCGCGGAGCAAAACCCGAAGATCCACTGGCTCCTCAACAACACGGTCGACGAAATCCTGGGGGAGAAGAACGGGGTCCGCGGCGTGCGGCTGAAGAACACGGTGACCGGAGCGTCCATGGAGTACGAGACCCAGGGTGTCTTCGTCGCGATCGGGCACGAGCCGAACACGAAGCTCTTCCGGGGCAAGCTCGAGATGAACGACGTCGGCTACTTGATCGTCCGGAGCCCTTCGACCGCGACGTCGGTCGAGGGCATCTTCGCGGCGGGCGACGTCTGCGACCCCACCTACCGGCAGGCGATCTCCGCCGCGGGCGAGGGATGCAAAGCGGCGATCGACGCCGAGCGATGGCTCGCCCACAGGGGATTCCATTGAGCGACCCGCCCGGCGGGGGCCGCGAGGACGACGAACCCGAGGCCGACTTCGGCGCAACACTCCGGTACATGGCGGCGATCTTCGGCGCGATCGTCCTGCTCGCGCTCCTGATCGGCTGGCTCCTGACGCGATAGTTGCACGGCATTTGCAACTCGCGAGGACGTGACGCCCGAGCCCGCCGTCCGTCCCCTGCCCGATTTCCTGCCGGTCACCCGCGACCGGTTCGCGATCGTCGGCGATCTGCAGCGCACGTCCCCGATGGAGGTCTGGCGCGAGTCGAATCCGGCCGAGCGCGATCGGATCGTCGCTGCGGTCGCCGCCGATCGGCCGGACTTCTGCGTGCTGCTCGGCGACCTCGTGGTCTCCGGCTCCTCCTCGCGCGAATGGGCGGAGTTCGACCGCTTCGCTGCACCGCTGCGCGAGGCCGCCGTTCCGCTCCTCCCGATCCCCGGCAACCACGAGTACTGGATGGCGGGGGCCCCGAGCCTTCGCCGGTACTTCGCGCGATTCCCGGCGCTCGGGAAGCGGCGATGGTACTCGGCGGCGTACGGGCCTCTCGGGCTCGTCTTCCTCGACTCGAATCGGCGATTCCTGGGCCGCCTCGCCTGGGAGGAGGAGCTCCGCTGGTACGACGAAGAGCTCGCCCGGCTCGACGAGGATCCCTCCGTCGGCGGGATCCTCGTCTTCTCGCACCATCCTCCCTTCACGAACAGCCGCGTCACCGGCGACGAGCGTCACGTGCAGGCCCATTTCCTTCCGCCGATGATCGCCACCGCGAAGGCGCTCGCGATGTTCTCGGGCCACGTCCACAGCTACGAGCGGTTCCTCCGCCGCGGGAAGCTCTTCGTCGTGAGCGGCGGCGCGGGGGCGCCGCGCGTCCCGCTTTCGACGGGCACGAAGCGCCGCCATGCGGACGATCTCTTTTCGGGCGGACCGCGCCGGGCCTTTCATTTCCTCCGCGGCGCGATCGCCGAACGCGGGATCTCCTTCGAAGTCGTCGGCCTCGAGAAGGGGGGCGCCGAGACCGCGGTGATCGACCGCTTCGCGCTCGACTGGGCGGCGCGATGAGCCGGATCGGGCGCGCCAACCTTCTCGAACGCCTCGTCCGGGCGGTCGGCGGCTGGCTGCGCCCTTCGCCTCCGCCCGCCGGAGGCCCGCGGGCGCGCCTCCTCCCGATCGCCCACCGCGGCGCGGCGCGGAAAGCTCCCGAGAACACCATCCCCGCGTTCCGGAAGGCGATCGAGCAGGGCGCGGCCGGCATCGAGACGGACGTCTGCATGACGCGCGACGGCCATTTCATCCTCTTCCACGACGCGCGGCCCGACGGGAAGATCGCGCTCGTCCGCCAGACCGTCGGGGAGGGCTCCGATTTCCCGTGGTCGCCCGACGTCGCCGACATCGGCTCGCGGCTCCGGGAACCGATCTCCGAGCTCGACCTCGCCGAAGTGCTCCGCAACTACGGCTACCGGCGAAACGGCCACGGCCTCCTCGATCTCTTCCGTCGGAACGAGCGTCCCGAGATCGGGCTCGCGCTGCTCGACGACCTGCTCGCGTGGGCGGCGAAGAGCCCGCGACTCTCGATCGTGCTGCTCGACCTCAAGCTCGAAGGCTCGCAAACGGACGCCGCCGTCGCCCTGCATCGGAAGATCGCCGGGCTCGTCCGCCGCGGAGGCCTCCCCTCCTCTCTTTCGTTCCACTTCCTCAGCGTGCACGCGGAGATCGTCGAGGCGCTCGCGCGCGAGAATCGGCGCGGTGCGCCCGGCGGGCTTCGCGTGAGCCCCGACTTCGAGTACCCCGGCGTGCTCGACTTCGTGCGCCGCACCGGCGTCCGCGACGTGAGCATGGGGTGCGGCCAGAGAGCGTGGGCGGACTTCCGCGACGAGCTGACGGCCGTCCTCGAGGCCCGCAACCGCGGCGAGCTCGATTCGGTCATCGCGTGGACGATCGACGACGGCCGGGAGCTCGAGGATCTCGCTTCGCGCGGCGTCGACGGCATCGTCACGAACGACGTCCCGAAGCTCCTCGACGTCCTCGATCGAGAAAGCCAAGTGCCAGAAACAGCGTAAGTTATCAAGCTTGACAGCCCGCGGGATTCCGTTAGAATCTCAATTGGGACTGAATCAGTCCTATTTGTCCGGAGGGCCGGGCGGGAGAACGCGGATGATTCGAATGACGAAACTGACCGACTACGCGAGCGTCCTGATGACGTTCTTCGCGAGGGAGTCGGACCGCGCCCACAATGCCCGCGATCTCGCGCGGGAGACGCACCTTCCGCTTCCGACCGTCAGCAAGGTGCTGAAGGCGCTCGCCCGCGGCGGCCTCCTCGAATCCCAGCGCGGGCTCCACGGCGGATACACGCTCTCCCGCGACGCTTCCGAGATCTCGCTCGCCGACATTCTCACCGCGATCGAGGGGCCCGTCTCTCTCACCCAGTGCAACGAACCGCAGGGAGGCCAGTGCCCGCAGGAGCCCCGCTGTCCGGTCACGGACAACTGGAAGAGCATCAACCACGTCGTTCGGCAGGCGCTGTCGAACATCACGCTCGCCGAAATGGCGGCGCCGCTCCCCCGGTTCGCGTTCGGCGGACCGAGGCTGCCGCAGGCCGCCGCGGTTCGCGGGTCTTAAGGAGAACCGATGTCGTCCCAGGCCAAGACCATCGAAGACTTCACGTCGCGCGAATACCAGCACGGCTTCGTCACCGAGATCGAGGAAGAGTCGATCCCGAAGGGATTGAGCGAGGACGTCATCCGCCTGATCTCCCGCAAGAAGGGGGAGCCCGCGTTCCTGCTCGAGTGGAGGCTCAAGGCCTACCGGAAGTGGCTCACGATGACCGAGCCCTCGTGGGCGAACGTCCACTATCCGCCGATCGATTACCAGGAGATCGTGTATTACTCGGCGCCGAAGGCGAAGGGGAAGAAGGAAGGACCGAAGAGCCTCGACGAGGTCGACCCGAAGCTCCTCGAGACCTACGAGAAGCTCGGGATTCCGCTGCGCGAGCGCGAGATCCTCGCGGGAGTCGCGGTCGACGCGGTCTTCGACAGCGTGTCGGTCGCGACGACCTTCAAGGAGAAGCTGGGCGAGCTCGGGATCGTCTTCTGCTCCTTCTCCGAGGCCGTGCAGACGCATCCGGATCTCGTCCGGCAATACCTCGGCTCCGTCGTCCCGTACAGCGACAACTTCTTCGCGACCCTGAACTCCGCCGTCTTCTCCGACGGCTCGTTCGTGTACGTCCCGAAGGGCGTGAAGTGCCCGATGGAGCTCTCGACCTACTTTCGCATCAACGCGAAGAACACGGGGCAGTTCGAGCGGACGCTCATCATCGCCGACGAGGGCGCTTCCGTCTCGTACCTCGAGGGGTGCACCGCGCCGATGCGCGACGAGAACCAGCTCCACGCGGCCGTCGTCGAGCTCGTCGCGCTCGACGACGCGCGCATCAAGTACTCGACGGTCCAGAACTGGTACCCCGGCGACAAGGACGGCAAGGGGGGCATCTACAACTTCGTCACCAAGCGCGGAAAGTGCGCGGGACGGCGTTCGAAGATCTCCTGGACGCAGGTCGAGACGGGCTCGGCGATCACGTGGAAGTACCCGAGCTGCATCCTGCTCGGCGACGATTCGGTGGGCGAGTTCTATTCGGTCGCCGTCGCCAACAACTATCAGCAGGCCGACACCGGCACGAAGATGATCCACATCGGCAAGAACACCCGCTCGACGATCGTCTCCAAAGGGATCTCCGCCGGGCACGGCCAGAACAGCTACCGCGGCATGGTGAAGATCCTTCGCGGCGCCGAGAACGCCCGGAACTACTCGCAGTGCGACTCGCTCCTGATGGGGGACCGCTGCGGCGCGCATACCTTCCCGTACATCGACGTCGCCAACTCCTCGGCCCAGATGGAGCACGAGGCGACGACCTCGAAGATCGGCGACGACCAGATCTTCTACTTCCAGCAGCGCGGCATCTCCGCCGAGGACGCGATCTCGATGATCGTCAACGGCTTCTGCAAGGAGGTCTTCCGCGAGCTTCCGATGGAGTTCGCCGTCGAGGCGCAGAAGCTGCTCGGCGTTTCGCTGGAAGGAAGCGTCGGATGACGGACCTCACCCCCCGCCCCCCTCTCCAGTTGGAGAGGGGGAGGCATGGGCCTTTCGACCGAGATCCCTCGCTGTCGCTCGGGATGACCGGACGGCGCGCCGCGCGCGCCAACGAGACCGGAAGGAACGCATGAACGAAAAGGCTCCTCTGCTCGAAATCGAAGACCTCCACGTCACCGTCGGCGGCAACGAGATCCTGCGCGGCCTGGATCTCATCGTCCGCGCCGGCGAGGTCCACGCGATCATGGGACCCAACGGCTCGGGGAAGAGCACGCTCGCGCACGTCCTCGCCGGCCGCGCCGGGTACGGCGTCACGAAGGGACGCGTGCTCTACCGGGGAGAGGACCTCCTCGCGATGCCCCCCGAAGTCCGCGCGCGCGAAGGCGTCTTCCTCGCCTTCCAGTACCCCGTCGAGGTCCCGGGCGTCTCCAACGCCTATTTCCTCAAAGCGGCGGTCAATGCGATCCGGAAGCATCGCGGCCTCGAGGAGCTCGACGCGGTCGAATTCCTCGCGACCATGAAGCAGAAGATGAAGCTCGTCGAGATGGAAACCGACCTCGTCAACCGCCCCGTCAACGAGGGGTTCTCCGGCGGCGAGAAGAAGAGGAACGAGATCTTCCAGATGGCGATGCTCGACCCGACCGTTGCAATTCTGGATGAGACGGACTCCGGGCTCGACATCGACGCCCTGCGCGTGGTCGCCGGGGGCGTCAACGCGCTGCGCAGCCCGGAGCGGGCGATGGTCCTCGTCACCCACTACCAGCGCCTCCTCGCCTACATCGTCCCCGACTTCGTCCACGTGCTCGTCGAAGGACGGATCGTCCGTTCCGGCGGCAAGGAGCTGGCGCTCGAGCTCGAGGAGCGCGGCTACGCCTGGCTCGAAGAGGCTCCTGCGCCGGCCGGCGTCCTCGAAGGCAACGCGGCGCGATGATCGCCTCCGTCGAGACCGGCCTCGCCGCCGGGGCGGCGGAGGACTTTCGCCGCCGCGACCGGTTCTCCTCCTCCTCGATCGAGGAGCTGCGCGAGCAGGCCTTCGAGCGTTTCTCGGAGATCGGGTGGCCGGCGCCGGGCGACGAGGCGTGGCGCCATACGAACGTCGCCTCGATCGTGGGGCTCCCGTTCCGTCCCGTCGACGGCCAGCCGCCGCAGGGAGAGATTCCGGCGGAGGCGCTCGCGATCGGCGAGCTCCCCCGGCTCGTGTTCGCCAACGGACGGCTCGCCGGCGATTCCCGCCTCGACCGCGTGCCGTCCCGGACCCGGTTCTCGTCGCTCCGGGAAGCCGCGGCCGCCGACCCCGATGGGATCGCCTCGCTCCTCTCGCGGCGCCTTCCGGCCGAGAGCGCGTTCACGCTCTTGAACGCCGCCCATCTCACCGACGGCGCCGTGATCGACGTCCCGGACGGCGTCGTCGTGCGTGAGCCGCTCCATCTCGTCTTCTTCGCCTCCGGCGACGGCACCTCTCCCGCGCTCTTTCCGAGGAACCTGATTCGCCTCGGGGAGAGCTCCGCCGCGACGATCGTCCTCTCCTGGGCGGGGCGCGGCCGGTCGCTCACGGCCGCCGTGACGCAGGCGATCCTCGGCGAGAACTCGGCGCTCGAGATCGTGACGCTCCAGCGTCAGGACGAGGAGGCCTTCCACCTCTCGGCGCTCGACGTCGAGCAGCAGCGGTCGAGCCGGCTCACTTCGCACCTCTTCTCGATGGGGGGAGCGGTCGCGCGGGACGAGATCCACGCGCGGCTCTCCGGGGAAGGGGCGGATTGTCTCTTGAACGGCCTCTTCCTGACGGACCGCGAGCAGAAGGCGGACCTCCTGACCGTCGTCGACCACGCCGTCCCCCACGGGACGAGCCGCCAGAACTACCGCGGCATTCTCGACGGCCGCTCGCGCGGCTCCTTCACGGGGCGCGTGATCGTGCGCGCGGACGCGCAGAAGACCGACGCCCAGCAGTCGAACAAGAACCTGCTGCTCTCGCGCGAGGCGCTCGTCAACAGCACGCCGCAGCTCGAGATCCGCGCCAACGACGTCAAGTGCAAGCACGGCTCGACGACCGGCCAGCTCGACGCCGACGCGCTCTTCTACCTCCGCTCGCGCGGCCTCTCGCCGGAAATGGCGCGGAGCCTCCTGACGTACGCGTTCGCGAGCGACCTCGTCCGCCGGGTCCCCGCCGGCGACGTGCGCGCCGCGGTCGACCGAGCGCTCCACGAGCGGCTCCCGCAGGCGCCGGCGATCGACGAGATCGCAAAATGAAGTCCGACGAGATCGCAAAATGAAGTCCCGCGACGCGGTCCAGGAAAACGAGCCGGTGGTCGAGACCGCCGCGCGCCCCGCCGGCTTCGACGTCGAGCAGATCCGCCTCGAGTTCCCGATCCTCCACCAGAAGGTGCACGGCAAGCCCCTCGTCTATCTCGACAACGCCGCGACGACGCAAAAGCCGCGGGCCGTGATCGACGCGACGACCCATTACTACGAGACCGACAACTCGAACATCCATCGCGGCGTGCACGCCCTGTCCGAGCGTGCGACGAAGCTCTACGAGGACGCGCGCGTGAAGCTCGCGCGTTTTCTCGGCGCGCCGGATGCCCGATCGATCGTCTTCACCCGCAACTCGACCGAGGCGATCAACCTCGTCGCCCAGACGTTCGGGCGGCAGCGCGTCTCCGCCGGCGACGAGATCATCCTCTCGGCGATCGAGCACCACTCGAACATCGTGCCCTGGCAGATCCTGGCCGAGGAGAAGGGCGCGAAGATCCGCGTCATCCCCGTCGACGACCGCGGAGACCTGATCCTCGACGCGTACGAGGAGCTCTTCTCCCCGCGGACGCGCCTCGTCGCGGTGACCCACATGTCCAACGCGCTCGGAACGATCCCGCCCGTCGAGCGGATCGTCCGGATGGCGCATGCGCGCGGCGTGCCGGTTCTCGTCGACGGCTCCCAGGCGGCCTATCACCGGAAGGTCGACCTCGAGTCGCTCGACTGCGACTTCTACGTCGTGACGGGCCACAAGCTCTACGGGCCGACCGGCATCGGCGCCCTCTACGGCAAGCGCGAACACCTCGAGTCGATGCCCCCGTACCAGGGGGGCGGCGACATGATCCGGTCGGTGACGTTTGCGAAGACGACGTGGAACGACGTGCCGTTCAAGTTCGAGGCCGGGACGCCGAACATCGCGGGCGCGATCGGCCTCGGCGCGGCGATCGCGTATATCGAGAAGCTCGGCATGGACGCGATCGCGGAGCATGAGAAGGAGCTCCTCGACTACGCGACCACCGCGCTCTCCGGGATCCCCGATCTCCGGATCATCGGGACCGCGCGGGAGAAGGCGAGCGTTCTTTCGTTCGTCCTCGGCGACGTCCATCCGCACGATGTCGGCACGATCCTCGACCAGGAAGGGATCGCCGTTCGCACGGGCCACCACTGCGCGCAGCCGGTCATGGAGCGCTTCGGCATCCCCGCGACCGTCCGGGCCTCCTTCGCGCTCTACAACACGAAGGCGGAGGTCGACGCGCTCGTCGAGGGGATCGGCAAGGTGAAGGAGCTCCTGGGGTGACGGTGAAGCCCGATGGAGATCTGCGCGACCTCTACCAGGAGGTCATCCTCGACCACAACAGGAAGCCGCGGAACTTCGGGAAGCTCGAGGGCGCCAACCGGAAGGCCGAGGGGCACAACCCGCTCTGCGGCGACCGGCTGACCGTCTATCTCGACCTCGAAGACGACAGGATCCGGGACATCAAGTTCGAGGGCTCCGGCTGCGCGATCTCGAAGGCCTCCGCCTCGATGATGACGTCGGAGGTCAAGGGGAAGACCGTCGAGGAAGCCGAGACGACGTTCCGGAAGTTCCACCGCATGGTCACGCAGGAAGGGGACGGCGACATCGAGGAGCTCGGCAAGCTCGCCGCGTTCTCCGGCGTTCGCGAGTTCCCGGTGCGCGTCAAGTGCGCGAGCCTTCCCTGGCACACGATGGAGGCGGCGCTCCATTCGGAAGCGCCGGCGGAGATCTCGACGGAGTGAAGGCCGCGCCGCCGCCGCTCTTTC
>DATFVB010000334.1 GCA_035260525.1 Thermoanaerobaculia bacterium | reverse complement strand
CGGCCGGGCGCGTGCCGCCCGCGAGACCCTGCGACCTACGCCCCGGTAGGCCTCGGGATCTCGCGGGCGACCCGCATCCCGGCGGGCTCGCGTCTCGCTTCGCCTCGCCGTCGTACTTGATCTCATTGAACGAACTCTGCGGTGCCTCGATTCCCCGTTACGCCTCTCGAATGGGACACGATCGAGGCGCGGCCAGACGCGAGCGAGACGCGCACCCACAGACCGCCGGACCCCACAGGCGTACCGTGGCGTACGTCGGAGGGGTACGGCGGTCGAAAACGCGCGTATTCGCTCGATGTATGGCCGCGCCGGCCAAACCAGTCTACCGGCGACGCCAGGTGCACAAGTCCTGAAACCCCATCAGCCCATGCTCGACGAACTCGACCGGGTCGAACCACGGCGACCACGCCGAACGCAGGTACGCCGCCGAATGGAACGCGGCGTCCTCGTTGAACGTGCCCCTACCCGGGATGAAGAGGAAACCGAGGTCGGCGAACCGGCGGCGTTGCGCCTCTGTCAGCGGTTGGGCCGCGGCGATCGCGGCGCCATGCGTCGAGAGGATGAACAGACCGCCCGGCCGCAACAGCCGCGCCATCTCCTCCGCCCACCGGCGTCCCGCCTCTTCCGAGAAATGCGTGAACACGGAAACGCAGATCGCCACGTCGAAGCGCCCCTCCGACAACTCGGTCGGAGGCAGGGGCGGGATCAACCGGAACCGCGCCGGCGCGAGCCGGCGGTCGGTCCAGGCCACGAGATCGCGATCGACGTCCGCGCCTTCGAGCTCCGCGACCTCCTCGAACCCGGCCAGATGGCGCGCGACGCGTCCGGCGCCGCTCCCGAAGTCGAGCCAGCGGGAATAGCTCGCGCCGGGTTCGCGGCAGCGGTCGAATGCCGCAATCAACTCCGAGGCAACCCCGCGCCCGATCTCCTCGAACTCGCGGCGGCTGCTCGTCCGCGAGACGCGGCGACGGAGCCGCGCGGGAGGGAGCGGCTTCCCGGCAAAGACGTCGCGGACGTCCGCGGGAAAGTCCCGGAGCCGGTGAGGAATCTCCCGCGCGGCGATCCGCAGGAACCGCCGCACCCGACGCGGAAGCGTGGCTCTGGCGATGCATCGGAGCGCCGATTTCACGCGCGCGCCGACGCTCGTCACGGCTTCCTGCCTGCGACGAGTGGCAGCCCGGCGAACCGGGAATCGTTGGGTGCATCGAGCAATACCCTTGCGGCCCCGTCTGGGCGCGAGGGCGCAAAGCCGGGCTTCGCGCCCTTCGCATCGCGGGGGACCCTCCGCGAAGTAATCGAGCGAAGGTCCCGCGATGCGGGAGCGGGAGCGTCGGCGAGGGGGTGGCGGTGGCGCGGTCGAGTCGCTCGTTCGACGAGCCGCGCCGCCGTCACTCGCTCCCGGTCCCCGAGCCAGCTCCCGCGACGCGGCAGGATGGCGCGCGCGATCCGGCGAATGGCACTCTTCACGCGGCCGTCCGCGCCGTTACCGTTTTTCTGGCAGTTGCGGCCGCTCGACCTGCGCGATGATCTTCCAGGCGCCGCCGGCGGCCCTCCGCCAGACGCGCGCGTAATATCCCGCGTCCGCGGCCGGGCCCGAGATCGCGTAGCTCCCATAGGTGTAGCCGAGATCCCCGGACGCCGACACGCCGCCGCCGGCGGGCGTCGTCCGGAAGGGTCCGCGGTGTCCGGTCTGCTCGGCGATCAGATGGAGGCCGACCACCGGGAGCGACCCGTCGCGATGGAGCCGCGCGCCTTCGAGCCATAGATCGGCGGCGGTCCTGGCGTTGGCCGAATCCCGGTCGCGCGCGAGGAGGGCCGTCCGCTCCGCTTCCGCGTCGACCCCCGAAGCGGCGGGCGCCGGGCCTTCCTCGCGCGCCGGCGACGAGAGCGTCGCCGGGCGCAGGGGGAGGGGACTGGACGAACCCGGCGTCTTCGTCCCGACGTCCGCCGCGACCTTCCACCTTCCGTCCGGCTGCCTTTTCCACACCGAGAAGAACCACCCGCAGCGCGGGGGCTTCTTCGACTCCGACCGGTCGGTGATCACGTAGCGCCCGGTGTCCCAGCCCAGATCGCCGTCCGACGATGCGTCGGCGATGACCGGCTCCCAGTCGAGCGTGAAGGGGGCGTTCGCGTCCGGGTTCTTCGAGAGGGAGTCCGCCGCCCGCGCGGGCTGCGGCTCGAAATCGATCGCGTCGGGAGCGAAATATTCCGAAAACGCCGCGCGCATGCCCTTCTCGACGCACATCGCCGCGAACGCCCGCTCCTGCTCCGCGATCTCGAGCGCGGCTTTCGACGGCAAAGGCGCTTGTGCTGCCACGGTCATGACGGCCGTCGCGACGAAAGAGAGTGAGAAAGCCGACACGGCGATCCCCCGGACGATCCCCGAAAGATGATTTGAAACGTCACCTCTCGTCGGTTCGGACGACGACAAGGCGCGGCGAGGCGCCCGTCCGGCTCGATGCATCGCCGGGCCCACTAGCGACTTTCCGGGACGACCGTCACGGCGGTCCCGTACGCCAGAACCTCGGTCACGCCCTGCATCACTTCGTTCGCGTCGTAACGCATCCCGATGATCGCGTTGGCGCCCCGTTCGGCCGCATGCTTCAACATCACCTCGAAGGCTTCCTCCCGGGTCTTCTCGCAGAGCTCCGTGAAGAGCGTGATGTTCCCGCCGACGAGAGTCTGGAGCGACGCGCCAATCGTCCCGAAGACGCTCCGCGAGCGCACGACGATGCCGCGCACGAGCCCGATCGTCCGCGTGATCCGGTAGCCGGGAAGGTCGTTGCCGGTCGTAACCAGGTGGGAGTCGATCCCGTTGATCATCGCGCCTCCTTCTCCTTTTCCCCCGCGCGGACGTCGCGCAGGAGGAGCGTCGATTCGAATTTCCGCTTCCAGATGATGAGCGAGACCTCGCCGCCCGACTCGACGCGCTCCGGATAACCGTCGGCCCCGATGATAATGGTGAAATCCAGCCGCTTCGTGAACCGCGGCCGCTTCGCCAGATTGAAATTCACCCGGCGCAGCGCGCCGGCCGCGTCGAACCGCGCACGGCCCTCGAGCGCCCCCTCGAACTCGCTCCGGGGCCGAAAGACGAGATCGACGCCCGCTTCCGGCGCCGGCGCCTCGGAAAACGCGTAACGGTCGCGGAACCGCGGGTCGAACGGCGAGGGGAAGTCGTCCTTCGGCTTCGACTTCGCCCTCGCGCGCCTTCCGGTCTCCTCGTCGGCGCGGGCTTGCGCCGTCACGTCGCGGCCGTCCTTCGTCGCCGAAAGGATCTCGCTACGATGCGTCCCGCCGCGGTTGACGACCCGGGCGGATCGGGTGACCGACTCCTTGAGCTTCCCCGCGCCGTTCCAGGTCTTCAGCGCGAATTCGTAGACGAAGGAGCCGTTGGCCGAAACCGCCGCCCAGCGGCGCTGGACGCCCCATCCGGTGTCGAGGAGCGCGGGGCGGGAAAGAGAGTCGGCCGGAAGATCCGCCGCGACCGCCGCCGCGCGGAGCGGAACTGCGATCGAGAGAGCGAGGGCGCCGAGAACGATCCCCCGCCGGCTCACCGTTTCCGCGGAACGGCGACCGGGCGCGCGACCTTCGCGCCGAAGACGTCCTTCGCCGCGGAGACGATTCCCTCCTCGTCGATCCCGACCTCGCGCCACTGCTCCTTCTGCGTCGCGTGCGCGATGAACCGGTCGGGAATCCCGAGAGAGACGATCTCGACGTCCTCGATCTTCATCTGCCCGAGGGCTTCCGCGACGGCGGAGCCGAAGCCGCCGGCGATCGCGTGGTCCTCGACGGTGACGAGCTTCGATCCGGGGAGGATCGTCTCGGCGATGGCTTCGCGGTCGAGCGGTTTCACCCAGCGCGCGTTGACGATCGTGAGGTCGATCCCTTCCTCCGCCAGGCGCTCCGCGGCGCGGAGCGCCGGCATCACGCGGTTGCCGGCCGCCCAGATCGCGCCGGATTTGCCGCGGCGCAGGACCTCCGCCTTCCCGACGGGCAAAACCCGCGGCGGGCCCTCCATCGCCGCTCCCTCTCCCTCGCCGCGGGGATATCGCACGGCGACGGGATGCCCGATCGTGAACGCCGTCGCGAGCAGGTGCCGCAACTCGTCCTCGTCCTTCGGCGCCGCGACGTGCATGTTCGGAAACACGCGAAGGTAGGTCAGGTCGAACGCGCCGTGATGGGTGGGGCCGTCGGCGCCGACGAGCCCCGCCCGATCGAGGCAGAAGACGACCGGAAGGTCCATCAGACAGACGTCGTGGAACATCTGGTCGTAGGCGCGCTGCAGGAACGTCGAGTAGATCGCCGCGACCGGCTTCATCCCCTGCGTCGCGAGCCCGGCAGCGAAGGTGATGCCATGCTGCTCGCATATCCCGACGTCGAAGAAGCGTTCCGGGAAGCGTTTGGCGAACTTGTCGAGGCCCGTGCCCTCGGGCATCGCCGCGGTGATCGCGACGATGCGCGGGTCCTTCTCGGCGAGCTCGACGAGCGTGCGGCCGAAGACCGACGTGTAAGAGGGCGGCGGCGGCGCGGCGGCCTCCTTCTTGGGCGACTCTCCGGTCGCCACGGCGAACGGCGACGCGCCATGCCATTTGACCGGGTCGCTCTCCGCGATCGCGTATCCCTTCCCCTTGAGCGTCCGCACGTGGAGGAGAACGGGGTGGTCGGCGTCCTTGACGGCGCGCAGCGCCGAGACGAGCGCCGGAATCGAATGGCCGTGGACCGGTCCGACGTACCGGAAACCGAGGTCCTCGAACAAAGTTCCGGGCACGAGCGCCTTCTTGGCCGCGTCCTTGACCTCGCGCGCGACGTGGAGGAGCCGATCGCCCACGAGCGGAATCTTTTCGAGAACCTTCCCGGCCTCGTCCCGCACGCGGTTGTAGATCTGCCCCGACACGATCCGGTTCAGGTATCCCGACATCGCGCCGACGTTGGCGGAGATCGACATCTCGTTGTCGTTCAGGATCACGAGGAGCTTCCGGTTGAGATACCCCGCCTGGTTCAACCCTTCCATGGCCATGCCGCCCGTCAGGCCGCCGTCGCCGACGACGGCGATCACGTGGAAGTCCTCCTTCTTGAGATCCCGCGCGACCGCCATTCCGAGCGCTGCGGAGATCGCCGTCGACGCGTGCGCGGCGTTGAACGCGTCGTACTCCGACTCCTCCCGGGACGTGAACCCCGAGATGCCCCCCTTCTGCCGGAGCGTCGCAAATCGCTCCCGCCGCCCCGTCAGGATCTTGTGCGGATAGGTCTGGTGGCCGACGTCCCAGACGATCCGGTCCACGGGCGTGTCGAAGACGTAATGGAGGGCGATCGTCAGCTCGACCGCGCCGAGGCCGGAGGCGAGGTGTCCCCCCGTCTTCGAGAGACGATCGAGCATGAACTCCCGGATCTCGGCGGCGACCTTCGGCAGCTCCTCTTCGGGCAGCTTCCGCAGGTCGAGGGGCGAACGGATCGAATCGAGCATCCGACTCATTCTATCGCGGCAGCCGGCGCGCGGCCCGCGCCGGCTAGTGTCCCGAGTCGGAAATAGCTGTGGCGGCGCGCCTGCGGCTTGCGGACGAGGGCCAGACGCGTCGCGGGAGCAGATGCCGTTCGCACCGCCGATTGCCTCGCGCCGCCCGAACCCGAAGGGCGCCAGCCGACGCAACGCCGCCATCGTTCGCAATGCGCTGGCGCCCTTCGGGTTCGGGCGGCGCGAGGCAATCGGCGGTGTTGCCGCGACCAGACGATGCAAAGGCATCGCCGTCGCCGCGTCGCCTAGCCGCTTACCCCGCGGCGCTCCGAACGACGCCATAGCTATTT
>DATFVB010000333.1 GCA_035260525.1 Thermoanaerobaculia bacterium | reverse complement strand
GGTTGCGCGGGTGGAGCGCCGATTCCTCCGTGAAGGCGCCGCTCTCGATCGAGCCGTAGACCTCGTCGGTCGATACCTGGATGAATTGGGAGACTCCGATCCGTTTCGCCTCCTCGAGCAGCACGAAGACGCCCTTGACGTCCGTGTCGATGAACGAGGCGTCCCCGAGGAGCGAGCGGTCGACGTGGGTCTCCGCCGCGAAGTTGACGACGACGTCGCACCCCGCCATCGCGTCGGCGACCGCGCGCGGGTCGCAGATGTCGCCGAGGACGAAGCGGTAATTCGGCGAACCGGCCACCGCCTCGACGTTCCGGGGGTTGCCGGCGTAGGTCAGCTTGTCGAGGTTGACGATCTCGACGCCGTTCGGCGCGGCCAGCGTCCTCCGCACGAACGCGCTCCCGATGAACCCGCAGCCGCCGGTCACGAGGATGCGTCGCGGACGCATCCTAGACAATGCCCACTTCGGAGTCGTCGCCGATCAAGAAGCGGTGGACCTTGGGGCGGATCTGGCCCCGATGGATCTTGACGCCCCGCCCGATCAGCGAGTCCGCGATCCGCACCGGGATGTCGCGAATCTCCGACTGCTCCCAGACGATCGAGTTCTCGATCTCGCAGTTGACGATCTTGCAGCCCGCGCCGATGGCGGTGTAGGGGCCGACGTAGGCGTTCTCGATCGAAGCATTCCGTCCGATGATCGTCGGTCCTCGGACGACGGCGTTGACGAGGACCGCGCCCCCTTCGAACACGACTTTCCCTTCCACGCGGGAGCCGCCGTCGAGCCCCGCCGGGACCTTCGGCTCGAACGTGTCGAGGATGATGCGGTTGGCTTCGAGCATGTCCTCGACCTTCCCCGTGTCTTTCCACCACCCTGTGACGAGGTGCGGGTGGACCGACCGGCCGTGGTCGACGAGCCACTGGATCGCGTCCGTGATCTCGAGCTCGTTGCGGGGCGACGGGCGGATCGCGTGGACCGCCTCGAAGATCGTCGGGTCGAACATGTACACGCCGACGAGCGCGAGATCCGATTTCGGCTCCGCCGGCTTCTCGGAGAGGCGCACGACGCGTCCCCCGTCGAGCTCCGCGACGCCGAACGAAGAAGGGTTCGGCACGCGCGCGAGGAGGATCTGGGAGTTGCACTGCCGATTCCGGTACTCGTCGACGAGAGACGAGATCCCGGAAGCGATCAGGTTGTCTCCGAGATACATCACGAAGGAGTCGCCCGCGAGGAACTCCTCGGAGATGAGCACCGCGTGTGCCAGCCCGCGCGGCGCGTCCTGCTCGATGTACGTGACCCGGACGCCGAAACGGGAGCCGTCGCCGACGGCGGCCTTGACCTCCTCGCGCGTGTCCCCAACGACGATCCCGATGTCCGTGATCCCGGCGGCCGCGATCGACTCGATCCCGTAGAAGAGAACGGGCTTGTTCGCGACCGGCACGAGCTGCTTGGCCGACGTGTGGGTGAGCGGGCGCAGACGGGTGCCTTTGCCGCCGCTCAGGATCAACCCTTTCATCGAACGAATCCTATCGCGCGTCGATACGCGCCGTTATACGGGCGATCCCGCCCATCCGCGGGGCTCAACGTACGCCTCGGTACGCCTCGCCCCGCGGCTGAGCACGATCGCCCGTCTTCCAGCACGTCTCGTCGCGCTCCGAGTCGTGCCGGCCCGGTCACCCGTAGCGCATTCACGGAGAGGTCCTTCAAATGATGCGGCAGCGCCTTTGCCCGCGATTATTCAGCCGGCCGCCAGTTGAAACTGCTGGAACAGATCCGCGGGCGCAGGACGTCGAAGTCTCCAAACGATGGATAGCGGTTTCTCTCCCGCATGTCTGACGTAGTCGGCAGGTCCGAGAAAAACGTAAGGCGCCGTTTGCCTGTCTTCCTGGCGAGTTCTTCTGACAAAGAGCAGGATATTTGTTCCCATCTCACGATGGTGGATATATCGCTGCGCGGTGTCAGATCGCTCGGTGGTGGTGCTCTGGGATTCCCAGTGGAAGAGCTCGGGCGAAATGGCGTAATCCTTGTAGCGCGTCGTCGGCGAGTAGTGCTTTTCGCTCTTTTCAACGGTCGGAACCAAGATGTCCGACTTCGAATCCCGATCGAACACGACTCCCTCGCGCATGCGATAGCGCCTTTCAAAGGTCATGTTCCCA
>DATFVB010000332.1 GCA_035260525.1 Thermoanaerobaculia bacterium | reverse complement strand
GGAGTCGTCGCTCGTGCTGCTCGCCCTGGACCTTCCGAAAATGAATGGCCTCGATCTCCTCGTCCGTTTGAGGCGAGACGATCGGACGCGAGAGACTCCCGTCGTGATCCTGACCTCGTCGAAGAAGGAACACGATCTGATCCGGGCGTACAAGGCGGGGGCGAACGACTTCATCCGAAAGCCGCTGACGGTCGAGAAGCTTCGCGAGACTTTGCGAAAACTGCGCCTTCCCCCTCTCGCGAACGATCGACCCTCCCGCGGCGATCGACGAGCCTGAAAACGGAGCCGGGTTCCTGAACGCACGATCGATCCGCGTCCTCATCGCGTCGAAACGAAACGAAGCGATCGAGCGAATCGAAAGCGCGCTGGCGGATGCGACGGGGACTCTCTCGTTTCGCGTCACGTCCGTGGGATCGGCGGCCTCGTTCGGGGCGCGGATGGACGACGAAGCGCCCGATGTGGTCCTCGTGGACGCGGAATTCGACCCGGAACGACCTCTGGCCCTTCTCGACGCCATCCGCGGCCGCGCGCCTCGGGCGCCCGTCATCGTCATGGTCGATCGCGACATGCCGGCTCTCGCCGACGAGGCGCTTCGCCTGGGCGCGGTGGAATGTCTGCCTCTGACATCTCTCTCCGGGCGAGCCCTCACCTCGTCGATCCGGTATGCGGTCGACCGCCGGAGCCCTCCGGCGGAGAGGAACGTGGAAGAGGCACTCCGCAGATCCGAGTTGCGATTTCGCGAAATCGCTTCCGAGGTGTTTCTCTGCACGCATGACCTGGAAGGCCGGATACTCTCGATAGACGACGCGACCAGCGAGGCTCTCGGCTTCGCGCCGTCGGAGCTCGTCGGCGTCTCGATCCAGGACCTGCTCGTCCCGGGCCGTCGCTCCGATTTTGCCGGCTATCTCCAGAAAATCGCGCGCGCGCGCGCCGCCGCCGGCTGCATGGCCCTGATGACGCGCGGCGGTGAAACCCGCTATTGGAACTACCAGAACCGCTTGTCCGACGACCGCCCGCCGGTCGTCCTCGGAAGAGCAGTCGACGTGACCGCCCGAATCCGCGCCGACGCGGTTTCCGATCTTTTCTCGAGGCGCCAGGCCGCCATTCTCGACGCGCTGCCGATCGACATCGGGCTCATCGGACCCGACGGAACGATGCTGGCCGTCAACGCCGGATGGAGGGGGTTCGCCTGCAACGAGGATCACGGGCCGAAAGGTCTCGGGGAAGGCGCGAATTACCTTGCCGCCTGCGAAGCCGGTCATCCGGCCACGCCCGGACGTGAATTCGCAGCGGTCGTCCGGGACATCCTGGACGGCCGGCGTGCGTCCTACGACGGAGAATGGTCGTGCGAAAAATCCGGTCGCAGGCGCCGTTTCCACGTCACGGTCGCCCCGGTGGAGACGGAGGCCGCCCGCGGTGCGGTCATCATGCAGATCGACCGGACCGAGCTGCTCGAGGCGGAGCTCGAGCGGCGGCGGCAGGCATCGATCTTCGAAAACATGCATGACGCCGTGGTGATCGCCGACACCGACGGAAAGATCACCGACTGGAACCCGAGCGCCGCCTTAATGTACGGCCTCTCGCGGGAACGGTCCATCGGAAATGCCGTCGAAACGCTCGCCGGAGACCGTGCCGACGAAGCGAGGCTGGGAGAGATACGCCGGCAAGCGGAGACCGGCGGACGATGGTCGGGCGAAATCAGCCATCGGAGGAGCGATGGCTCACCGGGCGTCCGGGAGCTCGTCGTCGTCGGCCTTCTCGGCGCGGCCGGCGAGCTTCTCGGCACCGCCGGAATCAGCCGCGACATCACGGAGCGAAGGGCCGCGGAGAAAGCCGTCCGATCGTCGGAAGAGCGGTATCGACTCCTCTTCGAGAGGAACCAGGCGGGCATCTACCGGACGACGATCGAGGGCCGGTTCCTCGAGTTCAACGACGCCTTCGCGCGGATTCTCGGCTACACGAGCGAGGAGCTCCGGACGATGCGGGCCGGCGACCTCTATTTTTCCGAAGCCGATCGCCAGACGGCGATCCAGGATCTCTCCCGAACGGGGATGCTCGAAAGCTCCGAATGCTGTCTGAGGCGCCGCGACGGCTCTCCGATATGGGTCATCGAGAACATCTCGTTGATCGCGGGCCCGGACGGCCGCTGCATCGAAGGGTCTTTCATCGACATCACCGATCGCCGTGCCGTCGAGGAGGCCCTCCGCGAGTCCGAGGAGCGATACCGCTTCCTCTTCGACCGGAACCCGCTGCCGATGTGGGTCTACGATGT
>DATFVB010000331.1 GCA_035260525.1 Thermoanaerobaculia bacterium | reverse complement strand
CTTCTACTTCGGCGGCACTTCGCTCCTGATCGTCGTCGGCGTCGCCATGGACACGGTCAACCAGATCGAGTCTCAGCTCGTGATGCGGCACTACGACGGGTTCCTGAAGAAGTCGCGCGTCCGGGGGCGCCGCTCGTGATCGCGATCTTCCTGGGTCCGCCCGGAGCGGGGAAGGGAACCCAGTCGAGCCGCCTCGCGGCCCGGCAGGGCGTGCCCCAGATCTCGACGGGGGACATGCTGCGGCAGGCGGCCGCCGAGGGGACGCCGCTGGGGCTCAAGGCGAAGAAGATCATGGAAGCGGGCGAGCTCCTTCCCGACGCCGTGATCGTCGACCTCATCCGGGAACGGATCGCCCGGCCGGACTGCGTCCACGGGTTCTTCCTCGACGGCTTCCCGCGGACGAGCGGCCAGGCCGAGGCGCTCGACCGTATGCTCGCCGAGCGCGGGCTCTCGGTCGACGCCGTCGTCAACCTCGACGTCGACGAGGGGAAGCTCGTCGAGCGCATGGCGGGGCGGGCGAAGAACGAGGGGCGCGCCGACGACAATCCCGAGACGATCCGGGAGCGCCTGCGCGTGTATCGGGAGAAGACGGCTCCGCTCGTTTCCTGGTTCGAGAAGAAGGGACGGCTCGTGACCGTCGACGGCCTGGGGGAGATCGGCGAGGTCTCGCGGAGGATCGAGGACGCCCTGGCGGCCCGCCCGGGCGGCGCCCGCCCCGCGGAGGTCCGTTCGTGATCACCCTGCGCGGCTTCGACGAGCTCAAGCGCATGGATCGCGCCTGCGCGATCGTCCACGAGGCGATCGACGCGGCCGCGAAGGCGATCGCCCCGGGAGTCACGACCGACGAGCTCGACCGCATCGCCGAGAAGGTGATCCGCGACGCCGGTGCGCGGCCGGCTTTCGTCGGATACCGCGGATACCCGAAGACCCTCTGCGTCTCGGTCAACGACGAGGTCGTCCACGGGATCCCGGGCAAGCGCAAGCTCGTCGCGGGGGACATCGTGGGGATCGACTGCGGCGCGGTGGTCGAAGGGTATTTCGGCGACGCCGCGCGCTCCTTCCCGGTCGGAAAGGTGCGCCCGGAAGCCGCCCGGCTGCTGGCGGACACCCGGGAGGCCCTCGCGCGGGCGATCGAGGCCGCGCGTCCTGGCCGGCGGATCTCCGACATCGGCGCGGCGGTGGAAGAATTTGCGGCTCCCCGCGGTTATGGCATCGTTCGGGAGTTCGTCGGCCACGGCGTGGGGACCGCGCTCCACGAGGAGCCGCAGGTGCCCAATTACGGCCCCGGCGGGCGGGGACCGGTGCTGAAGGAAGGAATGGTCATTGCGATCGAGCCGATGTTGAACCTCGGGACGTCCCGCGTGTCGATCCAGCGGGACGGGTGGACCGTCAAGACCCAGGATGGCAAATGGTCGGCGCACTTCGAGGACACGATCGCGATTCGCGATCGGGGCCCCGTCGTGCTGGGAATGGGCCAGCTCGAGCGACTCGCGTCGGCGGTGTCGGCGTGACGAAGGAAGAGGCGATCGAGGTCATGGCAACGGTGCTCGAGCCGCTGCCCAACGCGATGTTCCGGGTGGAGCTGGAGAACCAGCACCAGGTCCTCGCGCACATCTCCGGCAAGATGCGGAAGAACTTCATCCGGATCCTGCCGGGAGACAAGGTTCTGGTGGAGCTCTCCCCCTACGATCTGACCCGGGGGCGGATCATCTACCGCTACAAGTGAGAAGACGATGAAAGTTCGGGCGTCCGTCAAGAAGATTTGCACGAAATGCAAGATGATCCGCCGCCGCGGCGTGCTGCGGGTGATCTGCGAAAACCCCAAGCACAAACAGAGGCAGGGCTGAGATGGCACGAATCGCGGGAATCGATCTGCCGCTGAACAAGCGGGTGGAAATCGGGCTGACCTACATCTACGGGATCGGCCGTTCGAAGTCGAACTCCATTCTGGGGGAGGCCGACGTCAATCCGAACACGCGCGTCAAGGACCTCTCGGAAGAGGAAGTCTCGCGCATCCGGAAGTCGATCCAGGACGGGCACAAGGTCGAGGGCGACCTCCGGAAGGAGACCTCGATGGACATCAAGCGTCTCATGGACATCGGCTCCTATCGCGGGATGCGGCACCGCCGCAACCTGCCGGTCCGCGGCCAGCGGACGCACACGAACGCCCGGACCCGCAAGGGACCGCGCAAGCAGACGATCGCCGGCAAGAAAAAAGCGACGAAGAAGTAAGGAAGGGCCATGGCCGAAACGACCACCGCGAAGAAACCCGCCGGCAAGAAGTTCAAAGGCGGAAAGAAAGAGAAGAAGAACGTCCCGCACGGCACGGTGCTCGTGCAGGCCTCCTTCAACAACACGATCATCACGATCGCCGACCACGAGGGCGGAGTGCTCTCCTGGTCGTCCGCCGGCCGGATCGGCTTCAAGGGGTCGCGCAAGGGAACGCCGTTCGCGGCGCAGCTCGCCGCGACCAACGCCGCGACGATCGCCCGCGAGCACGGCGTTCGCACGGTCGACGTGCGGGTCACGGGTCCCGGCGCGGGACGCGAATCGGCGATTCGCGCGATCCAGGCGAGCGGGATCGACATCAAATCGATCAAGGACGTCACGCCGATCCCGCACAACGGCTGCCGTCCCCGAAAACGCCGCCGGGTCTGAACCGGCGGCTCGTCCGTAAACCGATCCGGGACCGCCGATCGGGAGGAAGGACGCAAAAGAAACGCGGCGGTCCGCAACGGAGGTTTTCCATTGGCTCGATATCGTGAATCGGTCTGCCGGCTGTGCCGGCGGGAAGGGATGAAGCTCTTCCTCAAGGGCGACCGGTGCTTCAAGGACAAGTGCGCGGTCGAGCGCCGCAACTTCCCTCCCGGCCAGCACGGGAAGCGCCGCAGCAAGCTCCTCGGGTACGGCATCCAGCTCCGCGAGAAGCAGAAGGTCAAGCGGATCTATGGCTTGCTCGAGTCCCAGTTCCAGCTCGCGTTCAAGCGCGCGAACTCCATGAAGGGGATCACCGGCGAGAACCTCCTGCAGCAGCTCGAGCGCCGGCTGGACAACGTGGTGTTTTCGCTCGGATTCGCGGCGTCCCGCGCCCAGGCGCGGCAGCTCATTCGCCACGGCCACATCACCGTCAACGGCCGCAAGGTCAACATCCCCTCCTTCCTGGTTCAGAAGGGGCAGTCGATCGCGGTCAAGGACAAGAGCCGCGCCAACGAGCTCATCAAATCTTCGGTCGAGACGGCGAAGGCGCGCGGGGTCCCCGCGTGGCTCGAGCTCGACCCCGACAACTTCAAGGGACAGGTCGCGAACCTGCCCCGCCGCGAGGACATCAAACTGCCGATCCAGGAGCAGCTGATCGTCGAGCTGTATTCGAAGTAGGCGCAGAGGAGTGCACATGAGACTTTGGAAAGGATTTCAGAAACCCAAGCGCCTCGAGGTCGACCAGGAGACCCTGACGTCCACGTACGGCCGGTTTTACGCGCAGCCGTTCGAGCGCGGATTCGGCACGACGGTGGGCAACGCCCTCCGGCGGGCGCTCCTGTCGTCGATCGAGGGGGCCGCCATCACGGCGGTCAAGATCGAGGGGGTCCTGCACGAGTTCTCGTCGATCCCGGGGGTCGTCGAGGACGTGACGGACATCATCCTCAACCTGAAGCAGATCCCCTTCAAGCTCCTCGCCGAGGAGGAGAAGATCCTCCGCATCGACGTCGAGCGCAAGGGGAAGGTCACGGCGGCGGACATCGAGGAATCGGCCGACGTCGAGATCCTCGACCCGAACGCGCCGATCGCGACGCTGTCGGAGAGCGCGCGCCTCACGATGGAGATGCGCCTCTCGCGGGGGCGCGGCTACGTCTCCGCGGACCGCAACTTCGACGAGGACATGGGGATCGGGTACATCCCGATCGACTCCGTCCACTCCCCGGTGCGCCGCGTCAATTACCACATCGAAGCGGCCCGAATCGGGCAGGAGACCGACTACGACCGCCTCGTCCTCGAGGTCTGGACCGACGGGACCGTCTCCCCGGAGGACGCCGTCGGCATGGCGGCCACGCTCCTGACCGAGCACCTCACGATCTTCATCAACGCCGAGCACGACACGGCGTTCGACCACGCGGCCGAGCGTGACCTTCCGGAGAACTTAAACGAGGTCTTGAACAAGTCCGTCGACGAGCTCGAGCTCTCGGTTCGCTCCTCGAACTGCCTGAAGAACGCGGAGATCAAGACGATCCGCGAGCTCGTGCAGAAGACGGAGAAGGAGATGCTCGAGACGAAGAATTTCGGCCGCAAGTCCTTGAACGAGATCAAGGACCTGCTCCGCTCGATGGGGCTCTCGCTCGGCATGGACCTGAACAACGTGCCGGCCGGGATCGAGAAGTAGGGAAGGGTCATGCAGCACAACCGATTCGGGCGGAAGCTCCGCCGGTCGACCTCGCACCGGCTCGCGATGTTCCGCAACCAGCTGATGTCGATGGTCGAGCACGAGAGGATCGCGACGACGCTCGAAAAGGCGAAGGAGCTCCGCCCGCTCGTCGAGCGGGTCGTCTCGATGGGGAAGAACGACTCGGTCCCGGCGCGCCGCAAGGTGTTCCGCTGGGTGCCCAGCCGGACGCTGGTCAAGAAGGTCTTCGACACGCTCGGGCCTCGCTTCACGGACCGGCCGGGCGGGTACACGCGCATCCTCCATCTGGGCCGCCGCCGGGGAGACAACTCGGAGGAGGCGATCCTCGAGTTCGTCGACTTCAAGTTCACTCCGAAGGAGCGAGGCCCGAAGAGGGAATCGACCATGGAGCGCGCGCGCCGCTCGGTTTCCTCGAAGGTCGAGACGATCCGGAAGGAGAAGGAAGCTCAGGCGGGCGAGGCGGAGACGCCGGAAGCGGCTCCCGCCGCGAAGGCGAAGGGCAAGCCGGCCGCGAAGTCGGGCAAATCCGCGAAGGCCGCCAAACCGGCGAAGGCGGCGAAGCCCGCCTCGAAAGCGGCGAAGCCGGCCAAGGAAGGGAAGTCCAAGGGCGGTTCCACGACCAAGAAGGGCAATCGCGGACAGTAGACCGTCGGCCGCGGGAAGGGTTCGATCGGACGCCCGGCTTCGGCCGGGCGTCTTTCGTTTCTCGTCAGAGGGGTCTGCCCGATTCGCTATGATGCCGGAATCATGGAAGGCGACGACATTCGCGTCCCGACCGTGCCGGTCGAGGTCGGGTTCCTGCTCTGCGACGGCGCGCGCCTCTCGGCGACGATCCATCTCTCGAGCACGTCGCCCTTCCACGACGGAGCGGAGACTCTGGACGAGTTCTTCAACGCGCGTCGGCGGTTCCTGCCGGTCCATGCCTCGGACGGAAAGGCGGTCCTCGTCGGCCGCGGCGCGATCGTGACCGCGACGGCGCCCCCCTCGGCCCCCCTCCTTTCCCGCCTGCCCGGGCGCGTCCCGGGCGCGATCTACTTCGTGAAGATTTACCTCGAGACCGGCGACGCCGTGGAGGGGACGGTCCTCGCGAGCCTTCCCTCGGAGTCTTCGCGGGTCTCGGACGCATTCAACCAGGAGGAGGAGTTCGTCCCGCTCGAAGGGGAAGAATCGGTGGTGTTCGTCCGGAAGGACCGCATCGCCCGGATCGAGCTCTGATGTCGCGCTGGCGCCCGCTCCTCGACGCCTTCCTCCGCTCGCGAGCCGAAGAAATGCGGTTCGTCCCGGGCGAGAAGATCTTCATCCTTCGGCAGGGCCAGCGGCTCGACCTCGGGAGGGAGCCGCTCGCGGTCGCGACCATCGAGTCGCTCGTCGCCGAGATACCCGACGTGCCCCCGCAGGGCGCCGGAAAGTTCCCGATGGTCTCGGGCTTCGAGGCGTTCGTCGTCGCGATCGAGCGGGGCGATGGCACCGTCACGATGGTCGTGCGCCACACCGAGCGGCCCGTGATCGCGGCGCCTTCTCCGCCGCCGGAGCCGGTCGCCGCTCCCGCGGAGGAGGGAGAAGCCGCGCCGGTTCCCATCGCGGTACCGTCGCTCGACGACCTGCTTCGCCTGATGATCGAGCGTTCGGCGTCCGACGTCCACCTCTCCGCGGATTCCGCGCCGGTCCTGCGGGTCCACGGACAGATGACCTTCCTCCCCGAGTTCCTCCCGCTCTCTTCGGCCGAGATCGAGCGGCTCGTGCTCCCGGTAGCCTCCGAAAAGGCGAAGCGGGAGTTCGACGAGAAGAGCGACTCGGACTTCGCGTACGAGATCCCGGGGCTCGCGCGGTTTCGCGTGAACGTGTTCCGCGACCGGAAGGGAGCGGGCGCCGTGTTCCGCCAGATCCCGATCGAGATCATCCCGGCCGAGACGCTCGGTCTTTCCAGGTCGATCCTCGAGCTCTGCTCCCTGTCGAAGGGGCTCGTCCTCGTGACGGGCCCGACCGGCTCCGGCAAGTCGACGACGCTCGCGTCGATGGTCGACTACGTCAACCGCAACCGGACGGACCACATCATCACGATCGAGGACCCGGTGGAGTTCGTGCATTCGAACATCCGGTGCCTCGTCAACCAGCGCGAGGTGGGCGCGCACACGAAGTCGTTCAAGAACGCGCTGCGCGCGGCGCTCCGCGAGGACCCCGACATCGTGCTCGTCGGAGAGATGCGGGACCTCGAGACGGTCGCGATCGCGATCGAGACGGCGGAGACCGGGCACCTCGTGTTCGGGACGCTCCACACGACCACCGCCGTCTCCACGGTCGATCGGATCATCGACCAGTTCCCGCCCGACCAGCAGGAGCAGATCCGCGTGATGCTCGCCGATTCTCTCAAAGGGGTGATCGCGCAGGTCCTGTGCCGGAAGATCGGCGGCGGCCGGGTGGCCGCCCTCGAGGTCCTCCTCGTCAACAACGCGGTGACGAGCCTGATCCGGGAGGGGAAGACGTTCCAGATACCGTCGGTGATGCAGACCTCGAAGGGGATGGGGATGGTGACGATGAACGACGCTCTCCTGACGCTCGTGAAGGAGAAGCTCGTGGAGCCCCGGGAGGCGTGGACGAAGGCGACGGACAAGACGGGACTCGTCGGCATGTTCAAAAACGCCGGGTTGCCGACGCAGTTCTCCTAATGGGCAGGCGCGGACCATACGCACCGTTATACGGGACGCGGAGACCCGGCCGGCGGGCGCAACGTACGCCCCGGTACGCCTTCCCCGCCGGCCCGGGTCTCCGCGCGCGTCTTCCGGCACGTCTGGCCGCGCCTCATCGTCTACCGGAGCCAATGCCCGAAGGGAAACGGGATGGCTGACCTCCGGATCGTCTCGCTCTGTCCCTCGCTGACCGAGACGCTCGTCGAGCTGGGCGTGACGCCGGTCGGGGTGACGCGCTACTGCATCCGGCCGCGAGAGGCCCTGAGAAAGGTCCCGAAAGTCGGGGGGACCAAGAACCCGGACCTCGACCGTATCCGGATCCTCGCTCCCGACCTCGTCGTCGCCAACGCGGAAGAGAACCGCGCCGAGGACATTGCCGTCCTCCGGCAGGAGTTCGCGGTCCACGTTTCGATGCCGCGGACGGTCGCGGAGGTCCCGGGCATGGTCCGGGAGCTCGGGATCGCGGCCGGGCGCGCGAAAGCGGCGGACCGCCTCGCCGCGGAGATCGAGGCGGCGATTCCGACGCCTCCGGCAACGGCGTTCCGATTCGTCTACTTCATCTGGAAGGACCCGTGGATGACCGTCTCGGGCGACACGTATGTCTCCGATCTCTTCCGTCACGCCGGCGGAGTCAATGCGTTCGCGCCGGAGAGCGTTCGTTACCCCGAGGTCACCCCCGCGAGCGTCCGGGCCGCCGGCCCGGACGCGCTCTTCTTTCCCTCCGAGCCCTTTCCGTTTTCGGAGCGGCACCGTCCGACGATCGAGGCCGCGTTCGGCCGCTCGACGCCGATCGAGTTCGTCGACGGAGACGACTGCTGCTGGCACGGAGCGCGGACGCGGGACGGCCTTCGTCTGATGTCAGAGATCGCGCGCCGACGGGGCGCCGCGGGCGCCGGAGACGCTCCGGTTTCGGCGCCGACCTGAGTCAGCGCCTCAGGAGATCGAGGAACTCCTCCCGGACCGGCTTGTTGAGGAAGATGCCGCGGAGCGCCGACGTGACGGTCGTCGCGCCCGGCTTCTTGATCCCGCGCATCTCGACGCAGAGGTGGCGCGCTTCGAGGACGACCATCGTTCCCTGCGGCCGGAGCCGCTGCTCGAGGTAGCCGGCGACCTGCTCGGTCATCCGCTCCTGGAGCTGCGGGCGCTTCGCGTAGAACTCGACGATCCGGGGCATCTTCGACAGTCCGATGATCCGTTCGTTCGGGATGTAGGCGACGTGGGCATGCCCGTAGAACGGCACGAAATGATGGGCGCACATCGAGTAGAAGGGGATGTCCTTCTCCATCACCATCGCGCTGTACCCCTCGTCGTTCGGGAAGCAGGTGATGTTCGGCTCCGCGCCTTCGGAGAGACCCGAGAACATCTCGAGGTACATCTTCGCGACGCGGCGGTCCGTGTCCTTGAGGTTCGGGTCGGCGTCGGGATCGAGCCCGAGGATGGCGATGATCGACCGAATGTGCTGGCGGATCTCTTCGATCTTGTCGTCGTTCTGCAGGCCGGGAACGCGGGCGTTCGTTTCGGTGCTCATCGGCGCGATTGTAGCGGAGGCGCGAATGCCGCGTGATCCAAGTTGATCTTCGGCGCGCCCGCCGGCGTGCACTAAGATGCCCGGCATGACGGTACGAGAGCCATTTTTCGGCTGGGAGTGGTGGCAGGACCGCAAGGAGCGGTGGGTCCGCGATCCTTCGCCCCAGCTTCCGGAGGGTCTCTTCCGGGCGATCGCGGCGGGGAGGGGCCTTCCGCCGATCTACCAGCGGTCGACGTTCGCCTTCGAGAACGTGCGGGACGGCGCCGACCGCTTTCTCGGCATGGCGAAGGGAGGGGAACGTCCCTTCGCGCGGATCTACACGCGGCTCGGGAATCCGACGACGGAGTATCTCGAGCGCCAGCTGTTCCGCCTGGAAGCCCATCACGTCATCGAGAAGGCCCTCGCCGTCGACGAGCGGGAGCCGACGATCGGCTGTTTGATCGCGAGCTCCGGCATGGGGGCGATATCGACGCTGCTCCTCGCTCTCCTCCGGTCCGGCGACGCGGTGCTCGCCGGGAACATCTATGGATGCACGGATTCCCTGCTTCGAGGGCTCGGGAAGTACGGCGTCGGCTATGAATCGGTGGAAATGGCGAATCTCGGCGCGGTCGAGGCTCGGCTCGACGCGAACCCGCGCATCCGGGCGATCTTCCTCGAGACGCCCGAGAACCCGACGCTCGCGGTCGCCGACATCGAGGCGATCTCCCGAATGACGGACCGCCGTGGCGTGGCCCTGATCGTCGACAACACGTTCTGCTCACCGTATCTGCAGCAGCCGTTCCGGCTCGGCGCCGATTTCATCGTCCACTCTCTGACGAAGTACGTCAACGGCCACTCGTCGTCGATCGGCGGCGCGCTGCTCGGGCCGTTCCGCTTCCTCAAGGAAGTGCTGTTCCCCTGGTACAAGGATCTCGGGTCGACCCCCTCTCCCTTCGACTCGTGGCTGAACGGAATGACGCTCCAGAGCCTGGCGATCCGGGAGCAGGCGGCCTGCGAGTCCGCCGCGGCGATCGCCTCGTTCCTCCGGGGGCATCCGAACGTCCGCAAGGTGCACTATCCGGGGTTCGACGATTTTCCCAATGCCGGCGTCGTCCGAAAGCAGATGCGCAACGGCGGAGCGATGATCGCCTTCGTGCTCGCGGGCGGATTCCCCGCGGGCGAGTCGCTCATGAACTATTTCGCGCGCAAGGACACTCCGATGGAGCTCGCGGTTTCGCTGGGATCCGCGATCAGCTACATCCAGCATCCCGCATCGATGACTCACGCCGTGGTTCCGGAAGAGGACCGGATGACGCGGGGCATCTCTCCGGGGCTCGTCCGGCTGTCGGTCGGCCTGGAAGGGGCGGATGTGCTGATGGAGCATCTCGACCGCGGTATGCGGGGGGAGCGCGCCTGACTCGCCCCGTCGAGACGAAACCTCACCCCGCCGCTCGCGCGGCTGCCCCTCTCCAGGTGGAGAGGGGCGGGTAGTCGAGCTTAAGAGGCCGCGCCGACTCCTTTTCCCCCTCTCCACCTGGAGAGGGGGTCAGGGGGTGAGGTTTACGGACCGGGAGGTCCGGGGTGAGGTTTCATCAGGTCCGCGCGGTTACGCGCGGACTTGATGCGCCATCTCCCGAAGAATCGCGATCCGCCTGCCGATCGGCGGGTGGCTCGAAAACCAGCTCGCGAACGTGTCCTGGGCGGAAAGCGAGCTGCCGCGGGGATCTTCGATGCACAGGTGGCCCACGCCCTCGGTGATCGTCTGCGTCGGAGCGGCCGCGCTCCCGATCTTCTCGAGCGCCGAGGCGAGAGCGAGGGGATTGCGCGTGAGCTCGGCGCCCGTCGCGTCCGCCAGGTATTCGCGCTGCCGCGAGACGGCGAGCGTGACGATCTGCGCGACGATCGGTGCGAGAATCGCGGCGACGACCCAGACGGCGAGAACGAGGACCCCGCCTCCGCCGTCGCGGTCGTTGCGGCGGCGTCCGCCGCTCCACCACATCGCGTTGCGGCTCCAGGCGGCCAGCAGCAGGACGGCGCCCGCGAGCGCGGCGAGGACGGTCATGTACCGGGTGTCGTAATCCTTCACGTGCGACATCTCGTGGGAGACGACGCCCTGGAGCTCCTCGCGGTTCATGATCGCGAGCAGCCCCTCGGTGACGGCGATCGACGCGTGCGCCGGGTCGGCGCCGGTCGCGAAGGCGTTCGGATCCGGGTCGGGAATCACCCAGCCTTTCGGCTTCGGCATCCCGGAGGCGATCGCCATCTCTTCCAGCACGTCGTCGAGGACCCGCTCGCGGGGGTTGGCCGGGTCGACCGGGCGGGCGTTCGTGGAGGCGAGGATCGCGCGGTCGCCGCCGTGCAGGCTCCAGTACGCCGAGAACGAGCCGAGCGCGATCGCGCCCACCGTGGCGACGGGCCATCCGATCTGCCGGCCGACGAAGGCGAAGTCGAGCCCGGCTCCGAGGAACCCGAGAAAGACGATGAAGAACCCGATCAGGACGAAGGTCCTCGACCGGTTGTCCTTCTGCCGTTCGTAAAGGGTCTTCATCGGTGCTCGCGCGGCGATGCATCGAGGACGGCGGCGCCGAGTTGAAGCGGTCGCGTTCCGCGCCGCTTAACTCGGCGCGAGAACCGCGCCCTCTTCGAGCGCGGCAGGCCGGCGCCGGTTCGACGAGCGGATTTGCTCGGGAAGCCGTGTTCACTCGCGAGAATTCGCCGTGGGTCGCAGAGCAACGGCGATTCGCGCTCGACCGCGGCAGTCCCATCGATCGTGGGCACCCCTACGACCCCAGGTTCAGGTCGACTTTCGGGACTTCCCGCTGGGCGGTTTCCCCCTCGGGGATCTGGAAGAGCTCGACCGGGGTGAAGTGGAACGTGGACGCGATGAAGCTCGCCGGGAAGACCTGCTGCGCGATGTTGTAGCTCGTCGCGAGATCGTTGTAGAACTGCCGCGCGAAGCCGATCTTGTTTTCCGTCGAGGTCAGCTCCTCCATCAGCGCCCGAACCTGCTCGTTGGCCTTCAAGTTGGGATAGTTCTCGACGAGGCCGATGAACCGCGAGAGCGTCGCCGTCAGGGCGTTCTCCGACTGCGCCTGGGCGGCGATGCCGGCCGATGGGTTCTGCGCCGTCGCGACCGCCTGGTTGCGCGCCTGGATCACCTTTTCGAGGGTGTCCTGCTCGAACTTCATCTCTCCCTTGACGGCCGAGACGAGGTTCGGAATCAGGTCGTACCGGCGCTTCAACTGGACGTCGATCTGCTTCCAGGCATTGGCGACCTGATTTCGGAGCGTGACGAGGCCGTTGTACCGCGCGATCACCCAGAAGAGGAGGACGACGATCGCGCCCAGGACGACCACACCGCAGGTGAACATGCCTTTATCCTCCAGAGGGTTCTACGAAATCGATGGCCGGAAGTTTAACCTCACCCCGGCCTCACGGCCACCCCTCTCCAGATGGAGAGGGGGAGGCTTGGCCCGAATCTCAGTCCCCGTCGTCGTAGTCCGGGTCGTTCCGAGGGGGCTCGGAGCCGAGGCGCACGGTTATCCCGGGGCTCGGACGACCCTGGACGGCCTGGTAGAGGAGATCGTTGAGGATCCCTTCGGGAACGGCATCGGGACGGCTGAAGTCGAGACGCGCCGAATCGCCGGAACGCGGCTTGCCCGGGTTGCGCCGGTCGAGCGGCACCCTCGCGGGAAGCGCCGTGAAGGGCGTCGCGTCGAACGGACCCGAGAACTCGAAGGCGAGCGGGGCGGCGGCCTCGTCGTACTGCGACATCGGCGACAGAGAGAGGATCGTCTCGATCGTCCGGAGGACCCCGGCGGTCGAGTATTGCCTCGAATCGACGCGACCCCGGGGAGTGAAGGGGGACACGACGAGAATCGGCGATCGATGGCAGTCGACGTGGTCCGGACCGTTCTGGGCGTCGTCCTCGATCACGAAGATCGCGGTGTCGGAGAAGTACCGGCTGTGGGTGACGGCGTCGACGAGCCGGCCCAGGGCCAGGTCGTTTTCCGCGGCCATCGCCTTCGGCTCCCTCGCTCCCGGAGTGGTGCCGGACGTGTGGTCGTTCGGCAGATAGACGATCTGGAGGCGGGGCAGCTCCCCCGTCTTCTCGAATTCACGAAACTCCCGCAGCCATTCGTCCATCCGGTCGAGGTCGCTGTAGGAGAGGTCCCATCCGCGGTACGCCGCGTCGAACCGTCCCGCGACGCCGCCGACCGAGGCCGTCGGCGCTTTCGCCCCGAGGTCGAGGAACCAGCCGTACGAGCGGAAAGACACTCCGGCCTTCTCGGCGGCGTCCCAGAGATACCCGCCCCGGGGCCGCGCGAGCGGATTCCCCCCGTCGAAGTCGTAGTCTCCCCGCCGGCGGCTGTACTGCTGCGGGTAGGTCTTCTCCACGTAGTCGTTGGCGAACGCCGCTGCCGACCAGTTGTGGCCGTCGGCGGAAACTTCGGCATTGCAGTAGAAATTGTCCAGCAGCGTGAAGGACCTCGCGAGGGCGTGGGCGTTGGGCGTGACTTCTTCCCCGAAGAGCACGAGCGAAGGGTCGCCGTTTCCGCGCCGGAGGTCCCCGAAGACCTGGTCGTACGTGCGATTCTCGCGGATGACGTAGATCACGTGCCGGATCTTCGCGAAAGCCGGCCTGATTTTTTCGACGGGTGGAGTCGGCACGCCGGAAAGGACGGATGCCGTGTGCTGCGGCAGGCGCCGGAGCTCCGAGGCGGGAATGATCCGCAGGTCTCCGGTCTGCCGCGCGAGGACGTATCGGGGCGTGCGCGAGCCCGGGATCCGATCGGTGGGCTGCGGTCCGTCGGCCGCCGCTCGCGTGACGGAGCCCTTGCCGTCGGCGACGAGGATCGTCCCGCCGTCGACCGCGACCGCCGTCGGGTACCGGCCGACCGGGAGGAAGCCGTCGACGCGCGGCCGTTCGCCCCGGGCGTCGATCACGGCGAGGTCGTTGTTGTCCGAGTTCGCGATGAGGATGCGCCCGTCCGGGGCGCGCGCGAGCGAGGTCGGCGTCGTGCCTTCGAGTCCGCCGGGGCGCAGCGTCACCGACGCGTTCCAGAGGACGCGGCCGTTCACCGCGTCGAGGGCCGTCACCCGGTCGTCGGCGGAGCAGGCGACGAGCACGCGGTTGCCGTCGAGAAGGAGGGCGGTCGGATGCGATCCGGCGGCCCACGTCCGAGTCGCGGCCGAGCCGTCGAGCGTGATCGCCGAGACGGTCCCATCCCCCCAGTTCGACACGAAGGCGCGCGCGCCGGCGGCGTCGACGCGGATCTCGTACGGCGCCGATCCCGCGGGATACTCGGCGAGGAGCCTCCGCGAGTCCAGGTCGAACGCGGCGATCCGGTTGGCCAGGTTCTCCGCGGCATAGAGGCGTCCACGGGCCTCGTCGACGGCGATCCCGGCGGCGAAGATCGGCTCGCCGGGCCGGCCGAGACGGAACGGCTCCGCCTCCTTCCACTCCCCGGATCCTTCCTCGAAGACGCGCACGACGTTGTCCGCGCCTCCGGAAGCGTAGAGCGTCTTGCCGTCGGCGGACGCGGCGAGTCCGAGCCAGGCCTTCGGCATCCGGAGACGCGTTCGGGTTCCGGCGGCCACGTCTACGACGTCGATCCCTTCCTCCGCGAACCCGCACAGCAGCACGGCGGCCCGATGGCCCGGGAGGGGGACGACCGCCATCGGAAACGTCCCGACGTCGACCGAGCGCCCGAGGGGCCGGATCGTCCAGCCGTCGTGGAGGAGAACGGCGCCTCCGGGGCGCGGCCCGGGGCGCGTCGAGGCGGGCGTCGCGGGCGCGACCGCGGTGCACGCGGCGGCGAAGGCGGCGGCCAACGCCGCGAGCATCGGAGTCCTCATCGCGATTCCTTTCGTGTCGTTGGAGAAGCTATCATCCGCCCGTGAGCGTTTTCATCGGCGGGTCCGCGATGTCGATGGCCAAGGACGTCGCGGAGGGGTACATCATCGTTTCCGAGCACACGTTCAAGAAGTTCCAGCCGCCCGAGCTCCAGTCGTTCCTCGCCGAGGTGGACAAGCTGATGCGGGAGATCCGGGGAGTCATGCCGGCGCCCGACGACATGGACGCGCTCCAGCGCAAGAACCGCAAGCTCCAGCGGCTGAACCAGGCCCAGACGATCGTCAACGCGTTCCGGACGAAGTTCCGGAGATAGGAGCCTAAACGCTCACTTCCGAACCCAGATCGAAACCTTCGGAGGCGCCGCGGTGCCGCCCTCGTGGCCCATGTAGCGCGTCTCGATCGTGTGCCGCCCCGGGGAGACGCCGTCGATCCGGAACCGGTACCCGCAGAACTGCCCGCACGACACGTACGGTTTGACGCGGGGAACGTCGGGGCGGAAGCTTCCGTAGGACGCGGAGCCGACGTCCCGGCCGTCGAGGAAGACGGCCACACGGGCGATGCCGTCCGCCGAGGCGGCCCACCCGTTCCCGCGCACCGTGCTTCCCCGTATGACGTCGAAGTTGTTCGGCTCGTCGTACCACCCTTCGGGGGCGGGGGGGAGCGGTCGATGGTGGACGGTCAGCCCGTGTCTTCGGAGATGGAGGTGACGCAGGAAATTCGCGGCCGAAAAGACGAGTTCGGAATGCTTCCAGTCCCAGAGCCGGTCGGTCTCCCGATCGATGTCCTCGTTGAATGCGGTCGGAAA
>DATFVB010000330.1 GCA_035260525.1 Thermoanaerobaculia bacterium | reverse complement strand
TAGCCGCCGGCCGGCCCGCCGAATCCGTCTTCCCGCACGTCTGGCCGCGCCTCACCATCGATCCAACCGAGAACCTTCCGCCCTCGTCAGCCAGGTTTCGAGGGCGCGGCGATACGCGCGGTTATACGGGTCCGTCGGGCCGGCCGCCGGCACGACGGACGCTCTCTGCTTCCGGGGGAGTGCAGTCCGCACGATAGAATCCCGCGCGTGAGCTCCGCCGAAAAGGGAAGACGGTCGCCGAAGAGGTTTCTGCTCGTCTTCGCCGGCCTGCTGCTGCTCTTCTACGCCGTGATCGCGATCCACCCGGTGAACGACCACGTCGTGGTGCCCTTCACGGCCGGCGTGGCGCGCGTCTCGGCGCGGATCCTGGGCGCGATGGGCGAACCGGTCTCCGTGGCCGGGACGGTGATCTCCTCGCGGGCGTTTTCGGTGAACATCGAGAACGGGTGCAACGGACTGGAGACCGCCCTCCTGCTCGCGGCCGCCGTCCTCGCGTTCCCCGCGTCCTGGCGCCAGCGCGCGGCGGGATTCTTCGGGGGCTTCGCCGCAATCGAGCTCCTGAACCTCGTCCGGGTCGTGTCGCTCTTCTGGATCGGCGCGCACCGGCCCGCGTGGTTCGGCTCGGCGCACGCGCTCGTCTGGCAGTCGATCGTCGTGCTCGCGGGGGTCGGGCTCTTCGTCGTCTGGGCTTCGTTTGTCGCGCGCCGGCCGGTTCGTCCCGCCGCTCGTTAAGGGGGCTGCCGGCTTCCTCGCCGGCGCCGCGCTCTGGGCGGGGCTCGCGGAGCCCTACCAGCGCACGCTCGCCCCGGTCGCCCAGGCCGCGATCCGCCTCTTCGAGTCGCCCGCCGTCACCCGGCTGCGCGCCGAGCAGCGCGAGGTGATCGTCGACCGCGAGGACTTCCCGGAGAGCTCGGCGCGGCCGGGCGTCCCGGCCGACGACCTCGACTTCAACGTCGCGATCCTCACCGCGCTCTTCGCGGCGATCCCCCGGCCGCTCTCCGACCGGGCCCTGCGCCGGTTCGCGGCGGCGGCCGCGATCCTGTGGGCGACGCACGTCGTCGCGCTCGTGTTCGCGGTCGAATCGCTGTACGCGCTCTCGCTCGGTCCGTGGAGCGCCGCGCACTACGGCGCGCCGGCCCGGAATTTCTGGGCGACCGGCAGCCATTTCTACCGGATCGCGGGAATCTTCGCGGTTCCCTTCGCGCTCTGGTGGGCTCTCGCGGCGGGTTCCTCGCCGGGCGCCTCCGCGGCATCGCGCCGGATGCAACACCGTCGGCGCTGATCATCTACAATCCGGGGAATGGCCTCGGATTTCGTCCATCTCCATCTGCACTCCCAGTATTCCCTGCTCGACGGCGCCAACCGCATCTCGGAGCTCTGCGGTACGGTCGCAAAGCTCGGTCAGGGGGCCGTCGCGGTGACGGACCACGGCAACATGTTCGGCGCCTACGCGTTCTGGCAGGAGGCCGACAGGACGGCGATCAAGCCGATTTTCGGCGTCGAAGCGTACATCGCGCCCGGCGACCGGAGGGACCGGGAGACCCGGGCCGCGAGCGAGTCGGGGGAAGGCTTCACGTATCACCTGACGCTGCTCGCCCGCAACCAGGCCGGATACAAGAATCTCGTCAAGCTCGTCTCGGAGGCGTATCTCACCGGCTTCTATCACCGGCCGCGCATGGACAAGGAGCTGCTGCGCGAGCACGCCGAAGGCTTGATCGCCCTCTCCGGCTGCCTGAAGGGAGAGGTCGCGGGGGCGCTGTCGCGCGGGAATTTTTCCGCGGCGAAGCGGTCGCTCGAAGAGCTCGGGGAGATCTTCGGGAAGGAGAACGTCTACGTCGAGCTGATGGACCACGGGCTTCCCGACCAGACGAAGATCCTTCCCGAGCTCCTCCGCCTCGCCAAGGAGACGGGCTTTCCGCCCGTCGCGACCAACGACAGTCATTACCTGACGCGCAACGATGCCTTCGCCCACGAGGTCCTCCTCTGCATCGGGATGGGGAAGACGCTCGAAGACGAGCGGCGGATGCGCTTCTACAACGACGAGTTCTACGTCAAGGACGCCGACGAGATGAAGGAGCGGTTCGCCCCGTGGAGCCAGGAGGCCGTGACGAACTCCGCGGCGATCGCGGCGCGCTGCTCGGTTTCGCTCAAGACCGAGGGACCTTTCCTCCCGAACTTCCATCCGCCGCCCGGCCGGACGGCCGCCGAGTATTTTCGCGAGCTCGCGCGAGAAGGGCTCGAACGCCGCTTCGCCGAGATGAAGCCGCACTTCGCGTCGGGCGCGATCAAGCGCGCGCCGGAAGAATACGTCGCGCGGCTGGACTACGAGATGGACGTCATCGAGAAGATGGGCTTTCCCTCGTACTTCCTCATCGTCTCGGACTTCATCCGCCACGCGCGGGAGACCGGGGTCGCGGTGGGTCCCGGCCGCGGCAGCGCCGCCGGCTCGATCGTCTCGTGGGCGCTGCGCATCACGGCCATCGACCCGCTCCGCTACGACCTCCTGTTCGAACGGTTCCTGAACCCCGAGCGGAGGAACATGCCCGACATCGACATCGATTTCTGTCAGGCGCGCCGGGGCGAGATCATCGAGTACGTGACCGCGAAATACGGTCGCGAGAACGTCGCCCAGATCGTCACGTTCTCCCAGTTGAAGCCCAGGGCCGCGGTGCGCGACGTGGCGCGCGTGCTCGGCTTCCCGGTGTCGCTCGGCGACAGGATCTCGAAGGCGATTCCCGGCGGCCCCGACGTCACGTTCGAGTCCGCCCTGAAGGATTCCAACGACCTGAAGGCGCTCCTCAAGGCCGACGAAAGCGCGAAGAAGGTCGTCCAGATCGCCTCGCGGCTCGAAGGCCTCTCCCGGCACGCGGGGATGCACGCGGCGGGCGTGGTGATCGCGCCGCAGCCGATCACGGAGTTCGTTCCGCTCTACCGGACCAACGACGACCAGATCACGACGCAGTTCGACATGACCGTGATCGAGAAGATGGGTCTGCTCAAGATCGATTTCCTCGGCCTCATCACGCTCGACATCCTGCTCGAGGCCGTCGCGTCGATCCGGAGGAGCGAGGGGGTCGAGATCGACCTCGAGCATTTGCCGCTCAACGACGAGAAGACCTACGAGCTCTTCCGCGAAGGGAAGACCGGCTGCGTCTTCCAGTTCGACTCGTCCGGGATGCGCGACCTGCTGCGGCGGGCGCGGCCCGCGGGCTTCACGGACCTTGCGGCGCTGAATGCCCTCTACCGTCCCGGCGCTCTCGACGCGGGAACCGTCGAGGACTACGTGCGGCGCCGAAACGGCACCGCGAAGATCACGTACCCGCTCCCGGAGCTGAAGGACATCCTCGAAGACACGCTCGGCATCCTGGTCTACCAGGAACAGGTGATGCGGATCGCCCAGCGCGTGGCCGGCTACTCGCTCGCCGAGGCGGACGACCTGCGCAAGGCGATCGGGAAGAAGAAGAAGGAGATCATGCAGGCCCAGGCGGAGAAGTTCATCCGCCGCGCCGTCGAGGCCAAGACCCCGAAGAGGAAGGCGGAGGAGATCTGGTCGTTGATCGAGCCGTTCGCCCGCTACGGGTTCAACAAGTCGCACGCGGTCGCTTACGCGCTGCTCGCGTACCAGACCGCGTATCTGAAGGCCCACTGGCCGATCCACTTCATGGCCGCGTGCCTGACCTCGTCGATCGGGTCGACGGACGAGATCGTTCGGGTGATGGGGGAATGCGCGATCGCGGGCGTTCCCGTGCGGCCCCCCGACATCAACGAGTCGCGGCGCTCGTTCGCGGCGACCCGCGACGCGATCCGGTTCGGCCTCGCGGCGGTGCGCGGCGTCGGCGATTCCGCCGCGCACGCGATTCTCGAGGAGCGGGAGAAAGGGCCGTTTAGTTCGTACACCGATTTCCTGATGCGGGTGGATCCCAAACTCGTCAACCGCCGCGCCGTCGAGGCGCTCGTGCACGCGGGCGCGTTCGATTCTCTCGGCCGGAACCGGCGGTCGCTCGTTGAAGCCTACGAGGACGTCTCCGCGACGGCGGCGCGCCGCCGGCAGGATCGGGAAAACGGCCAGACGAACCTCTTCGGAGGCGGCGGCGAGAGTGAGCCGGCCGCCGACACGTTCGAGGATGCCTCCCCGTACCCGATGGAGGAGCTCCTGTCGCTCGAGAAGGAGTCGCTCGGCTTCTACGTCACCGGGCATCCCCTCGCCAAGTTCTCGGAGGAGGTCGAGCGGTTCGCCCAGGCGAAGGTCGAGCACCTCGCCGACTGGACCGACAGGGCGGTGAAGATCGCGGGAGTCATCACGGGCCTGAAGAAACAGAAGATCAAGAAAGGCGTCAACGCGGGGAAGTTCATGGCGAAATTCCTCCTCGAGGACACGACCGGGACGATCCCGGTGGCGGTCTTCTCCGCGCTCTTCGAGAAGTCGGGGCACCTGCTCGAGGACGACCGGCCGATCCTCCTCACGGCTCTCGTGCGCGAGGGAGGGGGGAGCGTCGAGCTCAACGCTCAGGAGATCGCGCCGCTGGCGGGGCTGAAGGACCGGCGGGCGCGCGCCCTCGAGATCCGGCTGGACCTCACGCTCGCCGACGAGAACGTCCTGTCGCGCGTCCACGAGAAGCTCCGAGCGCACCCCGGACCCGTCCCGGTCTCCCTGCGGCTCGTTCGCCCCGGGGAGTTCGAGGCGACCGTGAAGACGAACGGAACGCTCTCGGTCGCGCCGTCGGCGATCCTGACCGAGGAGATCCGGCTGCTCGCCGGAGAGCGCGCCGTCCGGTATGTCTACGACTGAGCGCTTCCGCGAGCTCGAGGCGTCGATCGGCCGCGAGGCGCAGCGGGAAGGAAAGGCCGCCTGGCTCGTGGGCGGGACGGTGCGCGACCGGCTTCGCCGCCGCGCGCCTCGCGACCTCGACGTCGCGGTCGAGGGGGACGCCGTCGCGTTCGCCCGGTCGTGGGCGAAGCGGCGGAAGGCCGGGGTCGACGCGTCGGGCGCGTTCGGCACCGCGTCCGTCCTCGTCCGAGCCGGGAAGCGGGCGATGCGCGTCGACTTCTCCTCGGCGCGCGGGGAGACCTACCGGCACCCGGGCGCTCTCCCCGACGTCTTTCCCGGCGGGATCGAGGCCGATCTCTCGCGCCGCGATTTCACCATCAACGCCATGGCGATCCCCTTGACCGGCCCATCGGCCGGCACGCTCCTGGACCCGCACGGCGGACGCGACGACCTCCGCCGCGGCCTCGTTCGGATGCTCCACGCGGGCTCGCCGCACGACGATCCGACCCGGGCGTACCGGGCGGTGCGCTTCGCGCTCCGGCTCGGGTTCCGGATCGCGCCGGAAACACGGCGATGGATCGCGGGGGCGCGGAATGCGGGCGCCTTCGCCGCGGTGAGCGGGGACCGGCTGCGGCGCGAGCTCTGTCTGCTTCTGGCCGAACAGCCGCCCGGCCGGGCCGCCGCCGCCCTCTCCCGCGAGGGGCTCGACCGCTCGATCGATCCCGATCTCGCGGTCACGCCCGCAGTCCGGGCCCGGCTCACGCGCCTGGGCAGGATCGCCGGCCGTGCGCCGGCCGCGGTGCGCTGCCGCGCGTCTCTCTTCGCCTGGGGCCTCGACCTGCCGGCGGACTCCCGCGGGAAGATCGCCGTGCGGCTCGGCCTCGCCGGCGGCCGAAAGGCGGAGCTCGTCCGGATTCCGGACGACCTCGCGGCGCTCCGCGCGCTCTTCGCGTCGCGCGCGCCCGACTCGGAAATCGCCGCGCTCGCGCGCTCCTGGTCGGAGGAGGAGACGCTCGCCGTCGAGAGCGCGCTGGCCCCCGGCGCGGCCGCCGCGCTCCGCCGCGCGAAGCGCCGCGCCGCCCGCGTGCGCCTCGCGATCGGGGGGGAGGACCTCAAGCGGTCGGGCCTGGCGGCCGGACCGGCGATCGGACGCGCGCTCGACCGGACCTGGCGCGCCCGCGTCGACGGCCGGATCCGACGGGCCGAGGAGCTCGAGTACGCGATTCGCGAGGGAGCGCGGTGAAATCGCCTCTCCTCCTCGCCGCGGCCGGAGTGATGCTCTGCGCCGCCGCCGTTCGCGCGGGGGCCCCGGGGGCGCCCGTCGTCGAGACTTCGGAGACGACGGACGCGAAGGAGCCCCCCCCGCCCGACCCGGCCGGCGGCGAGGCGGCGCCGACCTGGGTCGCGGAATGGATCAGCAAGACCGGAGACGCGATGCAGCGCGTGACGCTCTTCGCCGACGGCGTGCTCGTCCGGAAATCCGTCGCCGACGGAAAAACCGAGATGAAGAAGCGCAAGCTCGCGGCCGCCGAGCTCGACTCTTACGTCGCGATCTTCCGCGCGCCCGAGGCGGACATCGCCGCCGGGACGTTCGACAGCGGCATGAGCGGCGAGCGGCTCGCGCATTCGGTGATCTCCGTCATGCGCGCGGACGGACGGCCGTGGAAGATCGAATTCGACTCGTTCTCCGCGGTCACGCCGGAGGCGCAGAGGATCCGGGGGGCGATGGAGGACCTGCGCGACTCGTTCGGGAAGATCACCGCGTCCTCGGGCGACTTCGCGCCGGAGAAGCTCGCCCCGGGCCGCATCCTCAAGCGGCGGGACGGGGTGGAGTTCCGGATCGTTCGCTACGACGAGCGGGCGAGGGTCGTCGAGCTCAAGGGGCTCGACGAGCCGTATTCGCAGTTCTACAAGCTCGAGGACCTGGCGGCGAGCTTCTATCCGCCGTGAACGGGACGCTGCGCGTGGTCGGCGGCTCGTGGCGGAATCGGCGCCTCGCCGTCGCGCCCGGGTCCCGGCCCACCTCCGAGCGGGCCCGCGAGGCACTCTTCGACATCCTCGGGGAATGGATCCGCGGCCGCCGCGTCCTCGAGCTCTTCGCGGGATCCGGCGCCGTCGCGCTCGAGGCGCTGTCGCGGGGCGCGGCTTCGGCGGCGGCGGTCGACCGGGATCCGCGCGCCGCCTCGGCCAACGCGGGCGCCCTCGGCGCGGCGCTCGAGGTGATCGGCGCCGACGCCGCGGCGGCCGTGCGTCGGCTCGCGTCGTCGGGACGGGCGTTCGATCTCGTATTCGTCGATCCTCCGTACGGGGAGGAGACGGTGTCCGCCGCAGGGGTCGCTTCGCTCGTCGGGTCGGAGGGGCGGATGATCTGGCAGAGCGACGCGGGCGAGGAGCCGGCGGCGCCGCCCGGATGGAGGGTGGCGCGCGTCGCCCGATACGGGCGGAACGTCTTCACGTTCCTGGAGCGCGAATGACCGCGCACGTTCCTGGAGCGCGAATGACCGCGCACGTTCCTGGAGCGCGAATGACCGCGCACGTTCCTGGAGCGCGAATCACCGCGCACGTTCCTGGAGCGCGAATCACCGCGCACGTTCGTCGAGCCCGAACGATGGGCGCGTTCCGGCAGCGGGAATGACGGCGCGCGCGCTCTTCTGGGTCCACGACCCCGAAGCCCCGTCGTTCCGGCACCGGCTCGCCGCGCACGTTCCCGCTCTCGAGCGCGCAGGAATCGCCTGCGAAGTCGAGACGTTTCCTCGCCGGCGCTATCTCCTGCGGATCCTCGAGCGCGCGCCGCGGCTGGCGGATTTCGACCTTCTCGTCATCGCAAAATTCAAGCTCGAGACGGGAGAGCGAGCGGCGGTGCGGCGGCGGGCGCGGAGGATCGTCTACGACTTCGACGACGCGATCTACTTCGGCAAGCCCGAGCGGCCGGGAGAGGAGCCGGATCGTTCCCCGCGCCGCGTCCGGAAATTCCGCGCGACGTGCGCCATCGCCGATCTGGTGACGGCCGGGAACCGGACGCTCGCCGATGCCGCCCGCCCCTTTGCGCGGCGGGTCGAGGTCGTCCCGACCGGAATCGATCTGGCCGGCTATCCGGACGGCGCGCCCGGCTCTCCGGGCGGCGCTCGGATCGCCTGGATCGGGCTGCCCGGCAATCTGCCGTATCTCTCGATCGTCGAGGCGGCGCTCGCGCGCGTGGCCGCCCGGCGACCCGCTCTCCGCCTCACGGTCGTCTCGCAGCGTCCTCCGGCGAGCTTCGCGGCGCCGGTCGAGTTCGTCCCGTGGTCGAAGGAGACGGAGGCCCCCGCGCTCGCTTCCTGCGACGTCGGGATCATGCCGCTCGAGGAGGACGACTGGACGCGCGGAAAGGGCGGTTTCAAGCTCCTGCAGTACATGGCGGCCGGGCTTCCCACGATCGCTTCTCCGGTCGGGGTCAACCGCGAGATCACGCTCGACGGCGAGACGGGATTTCTCGCCTCCTCTCCGGAGGAATGGGAGCGAGCGATCGAACGCCTGCTCGGCGACGCCGCCTTGCGGCGGCGGATGGGGCTCGCCGGCCGCCGCCGCGTCGAGGAGAATTACGCGATGCCGATCGTGGCGAAGACGCTCGTGAACCTCTATCGGGATCTCCTCGAGAGGACGCCGGGATGAGCGAGGCGACGATCCTCGTGGCCGAGGACGCCGCCCGGACGCTGCGGCGATATCTCCCGCGGCCGTAAGGCGCGCCGGGCCGGTTTGCAATCGGGTTTCCGTCCTGATACTTTTTTTCGCTCACCCTTCGACAGGGCGAAAGGAGCATCCATGCCGCGGGACGGAAAGCATTTCTTCACCTCGGAGTCGGTGACGGAGGGGCATCCGGACAAGATCGCCGACCAGATCTCCGACGCGATCCTCGACGCGATCCTCTCGCAGGATCCGATGGGGCGCGTCGCCTGCGAAACCCTGGTCACGACGGGCATGGCGTTCGTCGCCGGCGAGATCACGACCGACTGTTACGTGCACTTCCCGGACGTCGTCCGCCAGACGATCCGCGACGTCGGCTACACGCGCGCGAAGTACGGCTTCGACTATCAGACCTGCGCCGTGATCTCGTCGATCGACCGCCAGTCCCCCGACATCGCGCAGGGCGTCGACACCGGCGGCGCCGGCGACCAGGGACTGATGTTCGGCTACGCGTGCGACGAGACGAAGGAGCTGATGCCGACGCCGATCACGCTCGCCCACGCGCTCACGATGCGCCTCTCGGAAGCGCGGCGAAAGGAGGAGCTCGACTTCCTTCGCCCGGACGGCAAGTCCCAGGTGACGGTCGAGTACGACGGGTCGCGCCCCGTGCGCTGCGAGGCGATCGTCGTCTCGACGCAGCACGCCGAGGCGATCAAGCACGCGGAGCTCAAGGAGCAGATCATCGAGGGCGTCGTCAGGCCCGCGATCCCGGCGGCGATGATCGACCGCAACACCAAGTTCCACATCAACCCGACGGGCCGGTTCGTCGTCGGCGGTCCCCAGGGGGATTGCGGACTGACCGGCCGGAAGATCATCGTCGACACGTACGGCGGCGTGGGCTCGCACGGCGGCGGCGCGTTCTCCGGGAAGGACCCGACGAAGGTCGACCGCTCCGCTTCTTACATGGCGCGCTACATCGCCAAGAACATCGTGGCGTCGGGCGCCGCGTCCCGCTGCGAGGTGCAGCTCGCCTACGCGATCGGAGTCGCCGATCCGGTCTCGATCCTGATCGACACGAAGGGGAGCGGAAAGGTCGGGGAGGACCGGCTCGAGGCCGCCGTCCGCGAAATCTTCCCCCTGACGCCGAAGGGGATCATCGAGGCGCTCGACCTGCGCCGCCCGATCTACAAGAAGACGGCGGCCTACGGCCATTTCGGCCGGCCGCTGCCGGAGTTCCATTGGGAGAGGACCGACCGGGCCGCCGCGATCGCCTCCGCGATCGGCGGGACCGTGCCGAAGGCCGTGTCGGCCTGAGTCGGGAGTACTCGCCGGCGTCGGCGCGGCGGGGACGGGGTTTCTTTCCCATTCGCCCGGGGGAGCGGCGCGCGCCGCGCCCGCGCGCCGGGAGAGACCGGCACAACGGCGGCTCCTTCGCACGCCGCGGGCGCCGGACGGGTTATATTCGCGGCGCGTGGACGTCCTCGAAACGAAGCTCGACACGGGCTCGGAGCCTTTCCGGGCGCGCGCGGAAGCGATGCGCGCGCTGCTGTCGGAGCTCGACGCCCGCAGCGCGCGGGCGCGGCTCGGCGGCGACGAGAGGGCCCGCGATCATCACGTCGCGCAGGGGAAGATGCTCGTCCGCGACCGCGTCGACGCGCTCCTCGACCCCGGGGCGCCCTTTCTCGAGCTCTCGACGCTCGCGGGCGAGGGGATGTACGACGGCCAGGCGCCGTCGGGCGGGATCGTCACCGGCATCGGCGAGGTCTCGGGCCGCGAGGTGATGATCGTCGCCAACGATGCGACGGTCAAAGGGGGCACGTACTTTCCGATCACCGTCAAGAAGCACCTGCGCGCGCAGGAGATCGCCGAGCAGAACCGGCTCCCGTGCGTGTACCTGGTCGACTCGGGGGGAGCGTACCTGCCGCTGCAGGCCGACGTCTTCCCCGACCGCGACCATTTCGGGCGGATCTTCTACAACCAGGCGCGGATGTCGGCCAAGCGCATCCCGCAGATCGCCGCCGTGATGGGGTCCTGCACGGCGGGCGGCGCCTACGTTCCCGCGATGTCGGACGAGGCGGTCATCGTCCGCAACGAGGGCACGATCTTCCTGGGCGGACCGCCCCTCGTGAAGGCCGCCACGGGAGAGGAAGTCTCGGCCGAGGAGCTCGGGGGCGCCGACGTCCACACGCGGCTCTCGGGCGTGGCGGATCACCTCGCCGAGGACGACGCGCACGCTCTCGAGATCGTGCGCTCGATCGTCGCCAACCTCCATGCCGCGCGCCCCGCGATCGTCGATCGGACCGCCGCCGAGGATCCGCGGTATCCCGGCGAGGAGCTCTACGGCGTGATGCCCCGCGACGGGCGCAAGCCCTACGACGTCCGCGAGGTCGTCGCGCGGATCGCCGACGGATCGAAATTCCACGAGTTCAAGGCGCGCTACGGGACGACGCTCGTGACCGGCTTCGCGCGGGTCCGCGGCTACCTCGTCGGAATCGTCGCCAACAACGGGATCCTCTTCTCCGAATCGGCGCTCAAGGGGACGCATTTCGTCGAGATGTGCGCCCGGCGCAACGTGCCGCTCCTCTTCCTGCAGAACGTGACCGGATTCATGGTCGGAAAGGAGTACGAGCGCGGCGGCATCGCGAAGGACGGCGCCAAGATGGTGCACGCCGTCGCCAACGCGCGGGTTCCGAAGCTCACGGTGATCATCGGCGGGTCGTTCGGCGCGGGAAACTACGCCATGTGCGGGAGGGCCTACGAGCCGCGCTTCCTCTGGACCTGGCCGAACGCGCGGATCTCGGTGATGGGCGGCGAGCAGGCCGCGAAGGTGCTCTCGACGGTCAAGCAGGAGCAGCGGCGCCGCCGGGGCGAGCCGGAGATGGCG
>DATFVB010000329.1 GCA_035260525.1 Thermoanaerobaculia bacterium | reverse complement strand
GCCGGGATCCAGAGCATGGCCTCTCCTTCCGCTCCGCCGTCCGGCTCCCCCCTCGGATCGATCCGGAAGCGGCCCACGGAGAACGGCGAGAGGGAAGCGCGATGCGAGGCGAACGGATCGGGGGCAACGACGTCTTCCTCGAGACGCGATTCGATCCCGTCGCGGCGCAGGAGGTCGCGCGCGAGACGCGCCGCATCGGAATCGGGAAACGCCGCGAGGAACGCATTCTCGGGCGGGCCCGTCTCCCATCCGCCGAGCGCGCCGGCGCGATAGAGCGCGGCCCACGCGCGTTCCTGGTCGTCGGGGGAAAGCCGGAGACGCGCGTACGGCCGGCCGCTCAACGGGCGGGAGACCGCCGCCGTCGACGCGGGTCAGCCCTCAAAGATTTTCTTCACCCGGGCGAAGCTGCTCTTCTTGGACGGCGGCGCCCCGATCAGCCGGGCGTAGCTCTCGAGAAGCTCGCGCTCCTCCTTCGAAGGCGACCGGGGAACCTTCACGGAGAGCCGGACGATCTGGTCGCCGCGCCCGGAGGCGGCGAGACGGACGACGCCCTTTCGGCGCAGGCGAATCTCGGCGTTGGCCGGCGTCCCGGGAGCGATCGTGATCCGGTCCTCCCCCTCGAGCGTGGGAACCTCGATCTCCGCGCCGAGCACGAACACCGGGTACGGGAGCTCCATGTCGAGGATCACATCGTCCCCTTCGCGGTGGAAGAGCTCGTGCTCGGCGACGTTCAGGATCACGTAGAGGTCGCCGGGCACTCCCCCGCGCGGCGCGGCATTCCCCTCGCTCGCCAGCCGCAGCCGGGTCCCGCTCTCGACGCCTCCGGGGATCCGCACCGTCAGGGTCCGCTGCGCCGCGCGCCGTCCTTCGCCGCGGCAGCCGGGGCACGGCTTCTCGATCCGCGTCCCCTCACCGTGGCACGACGGGCACGTGCGCGCCATCGTGAAGAACCCCTGCGAGAACCGCACCTGGCCGCGCCCGCGGCACGTCGGGCAGGACACCGGCCGGCTTCCTTTCTCGGCGCCCGAGCCGCCGCACTCCTCGCACCGTTCGAAGCGGTCGACCGTGACCGTCTGCTCCGTGCCGAACGCGGCCTGCTCGAACGTGATCTCGAGGCGGGCGACGAGGTCCTCGCCGCCCGGGGACGCCGCGCGGCCGAACCCGCCGCCGAAGAACTGCCCGAAGAGATCCGCGAAGTCCCCGAACACCGAGGGATCGAATCCCGCCGCGCCGCCGCGCACCCCCTCGTGGCCGAAGCGGTCGTAGCGCTGCCGCTTGTCGGAGTCCGACAGCACCGCGTAGGCCTCGGACGCCTCCTTGAACTTCTCGGCCGCGTCGGGGTCCCCCGCGTTCTTGTCCGGATGGAACTGGATCGCGAGCTTCCGGTAGGCCGACTTCAACTCCGCCGCGCCGGCGTCGCGGCCGACTCCCAGGATCTCGTAGTAGTCGCGCTTCATGCCGCGGGCGAGGTGGGGTTGCGCTTGAGCATCGCCTGCGTCAGGATCTTCGAGATCCCCTGCATGTCGGCGAGCGCGTTCTCGACGTCCTTCTCGATCTCGGCCGCGCACGCCTGGTGGGCCCGCTTGAACGTCTCCTGCACGCGCTCGCGCTCGTCGGCGGTGAGGAGCTTTCCGAACTCGGAGAAGACGCGCTCGTTGGACGCGACGAGGCCTTCGAGCCGCGTGCGCGTCCGCCGAAGAGCTCGGCGCTGCTCGTCGGCGGCGTTGTTCTCCTCGGCCTCGCGGATGAGCTTCTCGATCTCCCGCGCGGAGAGTCCGCCCGCCGGCGTGATCTGGATCCCCTGCGCCTTCCCGGTCGCCTGGTCGCGCGCCGAGACGCTGACGATTCCGTTGGAATCGATCGCGAAGGTCACCTCGATCTGCGGGACCCCGCGCGGGGCCGCCGGAATCCCGATGAGATCGAAGCGCCCGAGGGACTTGTTGTCGCGCGCGAGGCCGCGCTCCCCCTGCAGGACGTGGATCTCCACGGCCGACTGGTTGTCGACGACCGTCGTGAAGATCTTCGAGTTCTTCGTCGGGATCGTGGCGTTCCTCTCGATCAGCTTCTCGAAGAGCCCCCCGTGGGTCTCGATGCCGAGCGACAGCGGCGTCACGTCGAGGAGCACGAGGTCCTTGATCTCTCCGCGAAGCACGCTCCCCTGGATCGCCGCGCCGACCGCGACGACCTCGTCCGGGTTGATGTCGCGGGAGGGCTCCTTGCCGAAGATCTCCGCGACCATCTGCTGGACTTTCGGGGTGCGGGTCTGGCCGCCCACCAGGATCACGGTGTCGATCTCCTGGGGGCGCAGGCCCGCAGCCGACAGGGCGTCGCGGCACGGACCCGCGGTCCGGTCGATCAAATCGGCGACGAGCCCCTCGAAGACGCTCCGCGTCAGCACCTTGTTGATGTGCTTCGGCCCGGTCGCGTCGGCGGAGATGAAGGGGAGGGTGATCGACGCCTCCGTCGACGTCGAGAGCTCGCACTTGGCCTTCTCCGCCGCCTCCTTGAGCCGCTGGAGCGCCATGCGGTCCTGCCGCAGGTCGATCGCCGTCGACTTCTCGAAGTCGTCGAGGAGCCAGTCCATGATCCGCTTGTCGAAGTCTTCGCCCCCGAGGTACGTGTCGCCCGCGGTCGACTTGACCTCGTAAATGCCGTCCCCGAGCTGGAGGATCGAGATGTCGAACGTGCCGCCCCCGAGGTCGTACACGGCGACGATCTCGCTGCCGCGGCGGTTGACGCCGTACGCGAGCGCCGCCGCCGTCGGCTCGTTGATGATCCGCTGGACTTCGAGCCCCGCCAGTCGGCCCGCGTCGCGCGTCGCCTGGCGCTGCGCGTCGTCGAAGTACGCCGGGACCGTGATGATCGCCTCGGTGATCTCCTCTCCGAGCGCCTCCTCGGCGAACTCGCGGATCTCGTTGAGCACGAACGCGCCGATCTCCTCCGGGCTGTAGTCGCGGCCCCGCACCCGGATCTTCACGTCGCCGTTGGCCGCCTCCGTGATCTCGTAGGGCAGCACCTCCCGGGCGCGCGCGACCTCCTCGGACCGGAACTTGCGGCCGATCAGCCGCTTCGTCGCGAAGATCGTGTTGACCGGATTGGTGATCGCCTGGCGTTTCGCGATCTGGCCGACGAGCCGCTCGCCGTCCTCCGTGAGGCCGACGACCGACGGCGTGGTGCGCGCCCCCTCGCGATTGGCGAGGACGACCGGCTGGGCGACCTCCAGGACCGCGGCGCAGGAGTTCGTCGTGCCGAGGTCGATGCCGATGATCTTCCCCAACCGGGCTATCCCTTCTCGTGCGGCGCCGTCGCGACCTTCACGAAGGCGGGCCGGAGCAGACGGTCGTTCAGGTAGTACCCCTTCTGAAGGACCGCGACGATCGAGTTCGGCTCGACGCCGGCGGTCTCCTCCCGCGCGACGGCCTCGTGGACGTTCGGGTCGAAGGCCCCCTCGGTCGGCACCTCGGTCAGGCCGCGCTTCTTCAGCGCCTCGGAGAACTGGCGGTAGATGAGCTCGATGCCCTGCCGGTATTCGTCGTCCCCCGCGGCCGGCGCGTGGCCGAGCGCCCGCTCGAAATTGTCGAGCACGGGAAGGAGGTCGCGGAAAAAATCGGCGAGCGCGAAACGGAAATACTCGGTCTTCTCGCGCTCGGTCCGCTTCTTGAAGTTCTCGAATTCGGCGAGCTTCCGGAGCTCGCGGTCGCGGAGCTCGGCGATCTCCTTGCGGGCCGCTTCGAGATCGCCGCCGGAGCGCGTCGAGGCGTTCTCCGCGCGGCGCGCCTCTTCCTCCTCCTCGGCGAGGATCTCCTCGAGCGTTTCGGACGGCGCTTCCACCATCACGACGTCTTCCTCCCCCGGGGGGGTCTCGGGAGACTCGTCGTCACGCCGGTCGTCCATGGGAAACATCCCCTCCTTCCGCCGACTCGTCCAGCTTTTCGGACAGAGCCTTCCCGAGGAATTCTACCAGCGGGACGATCCGCGGATAGGACATGCGCAGCGATCCCACGATTCCGAGGACGCCGGGCGGCCGGTTTTCCGCGCCGTAGCGGGTGACGACGGCCGAGATCGGCCTGCCCGCCGTGAGATGGCTCTCGGAGCCGATGACGATCCGCGGACCTTCCCCCTCGAGGCACTGGTCGAGGAGCTCGACCAGGTTCGCCTTCTCCTCGAACGCGCGGTACACCTTCTTCAAGCTCTCCGGCTCGGAGAACTCCGGCCGCTCGAGGAGGTGGCGGGTCCCCTCGGTGTAGATGTCGGCCGGCGCGGCCGGGGCGATCGCCCGCCGCGCGAGATCGAGCACCTCGAAGAGCGCATGGTCGAAGCGGGCGCGCTCTTCCTGCATCGCGAGCGTGACGCGGTTCCGGATCGCGACGAGCGTCGCGCCGCCGAACTCGGCGGTGAGGTAGGAGCCCGCCTTCTCGAGAGCCGCCGCATCGAGCCGGCCGCCCGTCTCGATCAGGCGCGTGAACACGAGGTCCCCGTCGCCGACCTGGATCGCGAGCGCTCTCTCGCGCCCGATCGGGACGAAACGGATCTCGCGGACCACGGATCGCCGCGCGTCGGGAGCCACGACGACGCCGACCTCGCCGGAAAGCCTCGAGAGGAGCCGGGACACCGCCGGGAAGAGGAGGTTCGGGTCGTGCCCGGCGCCCGAAAGGTCGACGGAGACGCGCTCGCGCTGCGTCGGGGTGAGATCCCGCGGCTTCATCAGCGAGCGCACGTAGTGCCGGTAGGCCTTGTCGGTCGGCACCCGGCCGGCGGAGGTGTGCGGCTGGTGGAGGTATCCGGCGTCGGTCAGGTCGGCCATGAGGTTGCGGAGCGTCGCCGCCGAGGCGTGGAATTTGCGCCGCTTGGCGAGCGAGCGCGAGGAGACCGGGCGGCCGGTCTCGGCGTGAATCCGGATGATCTCCTTCAGGACCTCGCGGGCCCTCTCGTCCAGCGGTTCGTTCGTCTCGCGCGTGGCCAAATCCCTGCTCCGATCGGTGTTAGATTCAAGAATAACCCAGATGCCCGTCCCGAAACGCTCTCCCGCGAATCTCCGGGTCGCGATCCGCGGCCGGGGCCGGGCCGGACGCGCCCTGGAGCGCGCGCTTCGCGAGGCGGGCATCCCCGTGTCCTGGATCCCCCGTTCGCGTCCGAGGCCCGCCGCGTACGACTTCGTCGTCCTGGCAGTGCCCGACGACGCGGTCGCGGCGGAGTCGGCCCGGCTGATCCGCGCCGGCATCCGCGCCCGCGCCGCGATGCATCTCTCCGGCGCACTCCCGGCCGCCGTCCTTCGCGGATGGAAGAGAACAGGCGCGGCGCTGGTTTCCTTCCACCCGCTCGGCTCGTTCTCGGGCGCGAGGACGGACACCGCCGGCGGCCGCGACGTCGCGGTCGAGGGAGACGCCGCCGGGATCGCCGCCGCCGAACGCCTCGCGCGGACGATCGGCGGCCGCCCCTGGCGGATCGCCGCGGCCGAAAAACCGCTCTACCACGCCGCGGCCACCGCCGCCGCCGGAGGGACCGCGACGATCGTGGCGCTCGCGGCCCTGGCAGCGCGGAGGGCGGGTATGCCCGCCGGCCGGGTGATCGCGGCGATGGCGCGGCTGTCGCGCGAGGCGGCGGAAAACGTGGCGGCGCGCGGGTTCCCGGCGGGCCTGACGGGCCCGCTCGCCCGCGGCGACGCGGGTACGCTGCGTCTCCACCGGCGGGCCCTCGCGCGCGACCCCCGTCTCGCCGAGGTGTACCGGGCGCTGGCAAAGGCGGCCGCGGAGAAGGCGGGTCGCGGCGGCCCCCCCCGAGGCTGACCGTTCGGCCGGCTTGGAGTTTCGGCCCGGGCTGATACAATGCAACGGCGTTCGTCGTCTATTTGACTGGTTATAGGGAGCACACGGCGAAATGGTTTTTTTCAACTACGCCACGATGCAGATGGCGGCGAAGGTCGTCTACTACGGCCCCGGACTCTGCGGAAAAACCACGAATCTCCACCACATCTACGGCAAGACCGCTCCCGGCTCGCGCGGCGAGATGATCTCCCTCGAGACGGAGACGGACCGGACCCTCTTCTTCGACCTGCTGCCGATCGACGTCGGCGTGATCGGCGGGTTCAAGACGCGGCTCCAGCTCTACACGGTCCCCGGCCAGGTCTTCTACAACACGACCCGCAAGCTCGTGCTCCGGGGCGTCGACGGCATCGTCTTCGTGGCCGACTCGCAGCGCGCGATGAAGGATGCCAACGTCGAGAGCTTCCAGAACATGGAGTCGAACCTCCAGGAGATCGGCCTCACGGCCTCCGAGATTCCCCTGGTCCTCCAGTTCAACAAGCGGGACCTCGCCAACGTCCTCTCCCTCGACGAGCTGCGGGCATCCCTCGACCCGAAGGTGCAATTCACGTTCGTCGAGGCCGTCGCCTTGCGCGGGGACGGCGTCTTCGAGACGCTGAAGGAGATCTCGAAGCTCACGCTGAAGGCCCTCAAAAAGAAGATGATGGGCGAGGAGAAGCCCTCGCGCGCGCTCGGGCGGACCGCGCCGCCCCCGCCGCCGGCCGCCGCGGCGGCGCCCGCCCCGCGGCCCGTGGCGGTGCCTCCCCCGCCTCCCGCCGAGGAGGCCAGGGTCTCGCTCTCCGACCTGCGCGCCGACGCCGAGGCTGCCGCTTCGGCGCTGGCCGAGCAGATCGACACCGACGGGCTCTTCGAGAACGCCGAGGCGATCGACGAGATGCCTGCCGGCGCCGCGGTCCCGCCGATCTCTTCGCAGTTTCTCTCCGACGTCCCGGAGGAGACGCTCGCCGAAGCGCAGGATTCGCCCCCGGTCCGCGCCGCCGCCGCTTCCGAGGACGCGGTGCAGGTCGAGTTCGAGCAGGCCTCCACGCCCCCGGGCGGCGATGTCGTCAAGCACGTCAAGGTTCGCTCCAACGTCGACATCCTGTCGGAGCTCGAGAAGCTCCGGAAGAACGCGACGTTGAAACCGATGCCGTCGGCGGCGCCCAAGCCTCGCTCCGGGAGCGGGAGCCTCTCGATCGACGACCTGCTCTCGACCGGCCTGAACCATCGGAAGGAAGTCCAGAAGCTCCTCGAGGTCGAAATGCGCAAGAAGGACCTCGGACGCGCGGAGCGCCTCGTGTTCTCGGTGCGGCTCGACGACGCCCGGAACAAGGCGATCGGCGAGGAGCGCCAATGGGAAATCGCGCTCTCCGACATGCACGACATCGAGAAGCTCCTCGTCTCCCTGAAGCTCCACGTCAGCGGAAAATGATTGACGGGGACGCTCCGGTCTGCTAGAAAAGTTACAATGTTGCCCTCCCGAAGTCTCTTTTTCGCCATTCCCGTGCTCACGGCGCTCCTCGTCGGCTGCTCCCAGGCGCCGCGGCCCCGGGCCGTCGTTCCCGTGGCGCCGCCCGCGCCGGCGGCGGAGCCCTCTCCGATCGCCCGATCGACGGAGCTCTTCTACTCGGGCAAGCAGGCCGCGCTGTCGGGCGACTTCGACTGCGCGGAAACTCAATTTCAGCTCGCGCTGAACGCCGTGATCCCTCCCGGGCAGGCGCGTCCGGCCGCGCCGGACCTCGAGGAATTCTCCGCGTCCCTCTACGACTCCATCCAGCGCTACGAGGCGATGGCGCCGTCCGCCGCGGACGCCGACGCGGCCGAGCCGCGCGGGCTCCCGGACGAGCTCCAGGGAGTCTCCGGGCAGACGTCGGACGCCGACCTGCGGCGGGCGCGCGAAGCCGTCAAGAGCGACGCCCGGGCCGGCACTTTCGACATCCCGATCACCGTCAACGACTCCGTCCTCGCGATCATCGCGAGCTTTTCGTCGCGCGAGAGCGTGCGTGAGCGGTTCTCGGAGGGGCTCGTCCGGGCCGGCCGCTACATGCCGATGATCCGCAACGTCTTTCGCAAGGCGGGGCTTCCCACCGATCTCGCTTACGTCGCGATGATCGAGTCGTCGTTCAAGACCCGCGCGCGCTCCCGCGCCAAGGCCCAGGGCGTCTGGCAGTTCATCGCCCCGACCGGACGCCGCTACGGCCTGCGGAGCACGCGGGTCGTCGACGAGCGGTCCGACCCCGTGAAGGCGACGGAGGCGGCCGCCGCGTACTTCCGCGACCTGTACGACCTCTTCGACGACTGGTACCTCGCGATGGCCGCCTACGACTGCGGCGAGGGAAGGGTCGCCCGCGCGATCGCCCGGACCGGCGTCGACAACTACTGGGAGCTCTGTCGAATCGGCGCGCTCCCCCGCGAGACTCGGCTCTACGTTCCGTCGGTCATCGCGGCCGCGCTCATCGACAAGAACCAGGAGCACTACGGGTTCCGGGTGGACCCGGAAGCTCCGGTCGAGTTCGAGACCGCCACGCTCGGCAAGCCCGTGGACCTTCGCCGGGTCGCGAAGGCGTGCGGCGTCGCGTACGACGAGCTCGCCGAGCTCAATCCGGAGCTCCGGACCTTCGTGACGCCGCGCGAGAGCACCGGGTACTCGCTCCGAGTCCCAAGAGGCCTCGCCCGCGCTGTCGAGCAGAAAGCGGAGGCGCTCCCCGAAGCGGCCGTGCCGGCGCTCCGCCGCCACCGCGTCCGGAAGGGGGAGACGCTGGCGCGCATCGCCCGCCGGTTCGGGGTCACCGCCTCGGCGCTCGCGGAGGCCAACGACCTCCCGCTCCGCGCGCGCCTGGCGCCGCGCCGGACGCTCGTGATCCCCGATCGCGAGCCGGGCGCGTACGTCGTCCGCGCCGGCCGCGAACGAGGAAGAACGGCGACGAACCGGGGAGTGTCGCGGACCGCCTATCGCGTCCGCAAGGGAGACACGCTCTTTTCGATCGCCACGCGCCACCACACGACCGTCGACAAGCTCCGCGAGTGGAACCGGCTGGACGACGGGAAAGCGATCCATCCCGGCGAACGTCTTTCGGTGGGCGGCACCCGGTAGCGTCCCGTCCCGGAAATAACTTCAGCGTCGCGCCTGCGGCTTGCGGACGAGGGCCAGACGCGCCGTGGGAGCAGATGCCGTTCGCATCGGGCCCGCGGCGCAACGCCGCCATCGTTCGCAATGTGCTGGCGCCCTTCGGGTTCGGGCGGCGCGGGGCAATCTGCGGCGCCGCCGCGACTCGACGATGGCAACGCATCGCCATCATCGCGGCGACTGGCAGCCTACCCCGCGGCGCTCCGAACGACGCGAAAGCTATTTCCGGGACGGGACACTAACTCCGGGGGGAAGCGCGCCCGTTTGAATCCGCCGCGCGGAAGCGGTATCCTCCGTTCCCGTCCTCATCCCGAACACGCGGCTCTTCCTCCGCCCTTCCCGGAGGAGCCGAACATGTTGTCTCGAGTCCACTCGGCGGCGATCGACGGCGCCGAAGCCCGCATCCTCGACGTCGAAGCCGACGTCTCCAGCGGCCTCCCCTCCTTCTCGATCGTCGGGCTCCCCGACGCCGCGGTGAAAGAGAGCCGGGACCGTGTCCGCGCCGCTTTGCGAAACTGCGGTTTCGATTTCCCGCCCCGCGCGGTGACGGTCAACCTCGCCCCGGCCGACTGGCGCAAGGAGGGTTCGGCCCTCGATCTCGCGGTCGCGGCCGCGCTCCTCTCGACGTCGGGCGTTCTTCCGGGCGGCGGCCCGCGCCGGGTCCTCGTCGGCGAGCTGGCGCTCGACGGCGCGCTCCGGCCGGTGCGCGGAGCGCTCGCGATCGCGGCGGCCGCGGCCGACCAGGGTTTCGAGGAAATCGTCCTCCCGCGCGAGAATGCCCGCGAGGCGGCGGTCATCGGCCGCGTCGCCTCCATCGGCGCCTCCTCGCTCCTGACGGCGATTGCGCACCTGCGCGGCGACGAGCCGATTCCCCGGGCTCCCGTCGATCCGGACGAGTTCGCCCCGGCGCGCTTCGCCGAGGACTTCGCCGACGTCGCGGGCCAGCCGGTCGCCCGCCGCGCGCTCGAGATCGCCGCGGCGGGGGGCCACAACATCCTCCTGTTCGGCCCCCCCGGCGCCGGCAAGACGATGCTGGCGCGCCGCCTGACGTCGATCCTTCCCCCGTGGAACCGGGACGAGGCGATCGAGGCGACTCGCGTCCACTCGATCACGGGGCTCCTTCCGGCCGGCCGCGGCCTCTTGCCCGAGCGCCCCTTCCGCTCGCCGCACCACAGCGTCTCGTACGCGGGGCTCGTCGGCGGGGGGTCGCATCCCCGCCCGGGCGAGGCGTCCCTCGCCCACCGCGGCGTGCTCTTCCTGGACGAGCTCCCCGAGTTCCGGCGCGACGCGCTCGAAGTCATCCGCCAGCCGCTCGAGGAAAAGCGCGTGACCATCGCCCGGGCCTGCGGCGCGAGCGTTTTTCCCGCCGATTTCCAGCTCGTCGCGGCGATGAATCCCTGCCCGTGCGGGTACCTCGGAGACCCGCGGCGGCCCTGCCGCTGCTCGAGGTACGAGATCGAGCGATACCGCTCGAAGCTTTCCGGTCCGCTTCTCGACCGGATCGACCTCCACGTCCGGGTTCCCGCGGTCCCGTTCCGCGATCTGGCGGCCGCGGGCACTTCGGAGGCATCGGCGGCGATCCGGACGCGCGTGGTCCGGGCGCGCGCCCGCGCCCGAAGCCGCTCCACGCGGCGGATCCCGATCTCCTGCAACGCCGCGATTCCCGGCTCTCTCATCCGGAAGACCGCCCGGCCGACCGAGGAGGCCCTGGCGATCCTCGAATTCGCCTCCCGGAAGATCGGCCTCTCCGCCCGCGCGATCCACCGGGCGCTCCGCGTCGGACTCACGATCGCCGACCTGGCGGGTGCGGAGCGTGTCGAAGCTCCCCACGCGGCGGAGGCCATCGGGTATCGGGGCCTCGACCGCGCGGTCGTGGACGGCCTGTCCGGATGACCGGGCAGCGGCGAGGCGCCGGGAGGAAAAGCGCGTAAGCCACTGATTCGAAACGGCGTCGCATCGTCGATTTCGGGTTGACTCGCTTGTTTCGGGAGATATACTGCCGGAACTTTCCCGGAAACCTCGGCTTCTCCCGGAGGTCAATCGCCACGATGGGACGGAAATACAACACGATCATTTTCGTGCCCCATGCGCGCGCGAAATTTCGAAAGCTGAGGGTCGCCTCCGTCCTCCTCTGGGCCGCCGGCGCCGCCCTCGGGCTCCTTCTCGCGGCGGCCGCCACTTTCACCACCCTCTATCTCGTGTCCGTGCGCCGGGACCGCCAGTATCGGGCCACCCTCCGCGAGAACGAACGGTTGAAGACCTCGGCCGAGAAGATGACGGCCCGGCTCGCCCAGCTCTCCCGCAAGCTCGACGACTTCGAGGAGCGCACCCGCAGGCTCGCGATCGTCGCGGGGCTGCCGGCGCTCGCCGATGGCGGCCGCGGCGGCGTGGGCGGGGCGCTCCCCGACGGGCAGGGCGGCGATTTCGATCTCCGGGAGCGGGGGCGCTCGCTCGACGAGCGCCTGATCGGGCTCGAGAAGAAGCTCGCGCAGCAGAACGCTCTCCTGTCGAACACACCGTCGATCGAGCCGGTGCCGGGCCTCATCACCTGCGGCTTCGGAGAACGGAGCGATCCCTTCACCGAGGAGCCGGCGTTCCACACCGGGATCGACATCTCGAGCCCCCGCGGTCATCCGATCGTCGCGTCGGCGGACGGCACCGTCGTCAAAGCCGGATGGGTGAACGGGTACGGCCGCTGTGTCGAGGTCGCCCACGGGCTGGGCCTGCGGACTCTCTACGGTCATCTCGACGAGATCCGCGTCTTCGAGGGACAGCGCGTCGCGCGCGGAGAAGCGATCGGCATCGTCGGGACGACCGGACGGTCCACCGGCCCGCACCTGCATTACGAGGTCAGGCTGGACAACAGACCCGTGAATCCTCTTCCTTACATCCTGGACGCCCGTTAGCAAGCGCGGACCATACATCGAGCCACACGGGACGCGAACGCCGGAAGCCGGCCTCGACGTACGCCTCTGGTACGCCTTCGGCCGGCTTCCGGCGCCCGCGCGCGTCTGGCTCGCGTCTGGCCGCGCTTTGTCCTATTTCCCCAACTGATCGCGGCTGACCCTTGGCGTCCGTTCCGGGTCGGAGAACCAGCGTCCCAGTTGCGACAACCCCACGGCGCGGCAAGGCGCGAGCCAACCGCCCCCAAAGTACGCCGCGCCCGCCGCCCGACCCCGACGAGCCCCCCTTCCCGCCCGTCTGACCGCGCCCCGCAATTCGGGGGCACCCGCGGAGCCAAACCCCGTCGCGGCTCACCGTGCCTTGACCTCAACCCGAACCATCTCGGCATGCCTCCCCACCCAAGGCGCGTTCAGGCGCGAGCGAGGCGGGATGCGGGCGGCCCGGCCCGCGGCCGCGGCGTACCGGGGCGTACGTTAAGGCCGCGGGCGGGCCGGACGCGCCCGCATCGCTCGATGCATGGACGCGCCGCTAACTGCGGTGGAATCTATTTGATAGGATCACAGTTTACCCGTAGATACATGCTCAATATCGAGAAGCTCTTCACCAAAATCACCGGGACGCAGGGCGAGCGCGACATCAAGCGCCTCCGCCCCCGGATCGACCGGATCAACGCGATGGAGCCGAAGATCGCCGCGATGTCCGACGACCAGATGCGCGACCGGATCGCCCGGTTCCGCGGCGAGGTCCGCGAGAAGCTCGGGGAGATGCCCACCAGCATCGAACGCGAAGTCCGCTTCGAGCGGCGGGCCCGGATCGACGAGGTCCTCGATCCGTACGCCGAGGAGACCTTCGCGCTCGTCCGTGAGGCCGCCCGGCGCACGCTCGGGCAGCGGCACTACGACGTTCAGCTGATCGGCGGCTTCGTCCTCCACGAAGGAAAGATCTCCGAGATGCGGACGGGCGAGGGAAAGACGCTCGTCGCGACCCTCCCCTCCGCGCTCAACGCCCTGACCGGCCGCGGCGTCCACGTCGTGACCGTCAACGACTACCTCGCCCGGCGCGACGCGGACTGGATGGGGCGCGTCCACCGCTTCCTCGGACTGACCGTGGGCTGCATCCAGAACTCGCTCTCGGACGCCGAGCGCCAGGTCGCGTACGGATGCGACATCACGTACGGCACGAACAACGAGTTCGGCTTCGATTATCTCCGCGACAACATGAAGTTCGACCTCGCGTCGATGGTGCAGCCCGGCTACAACTTCGCGATCGTCGACGAGGTCGACTCGATCTTGATCGACGAAGCGCGGACGCCGCTCATCATCTCGGGCCCCTCCGACGAATCGCCGGACCTCTACTACCGCGCCAACCGGGTCATTCCGCGGCTCACGAAGGGCACCGAGGAGCAGGACAAGGACGGCAAGAAGTACACGACCGGCGACTACGTCGTCGACGAGAAGACCCACACGGCCGTCCTGACCGAGGAGGGAGTGGAGAAGGCC
>DATFVB010000328.1 GCA_035260525.1 Thermoanaerobaculia bacterium | reverse complement strand
CCTGCGCGACACTCTCGAAAGCCTCTATCGACGATACGAGCGCTCGACCGGACCCGACCCGATCGCCCTCGTGCGGCGCTACGCCGCACGCGAAGACCGGGAGGTCGCGGGCTGGATCGCCTCGGCTTTCGCGTACGGGCGGGTCGACCAGATCCTGAAGGACGCCGGCGGGCTGCTCGAGGCGCTCGGGCCGAGCCCGGCGAAGACCGTCGCCGCGCGGACGTTCTCCGCCGGCGAGCTCTCGTTCTTCCGGCACCGTTTCCACGGACCGCAGGACGCCGCGGACCTCCTTTTCATCGTCGGCGAATGCATCCGCCGCGAAGGATCCGTCGGACGGTTTTTCGAGCGGCGCTTTCCGCCCGAGGCGACGGTCGCCGGGATGCTCGACCGCGTCAGCACGGAGGTCCTCTCGTGGCGGCCGCCGTCGGCATCCGGCCGCGCTCCGTTGCCCGGCGCGACCGGCCGCGCTCCGTTCCCCGGCGCGACCTTGCAGTTCCTGCTGCCGCGTCCGTCCGACGGGTCGGCCTGCAAGCGCTGGAACCTCTACCTTCGATGGATGGTGCGGGACGACGCGATGGACTTCGGCCTGTGGAAGGAGATTCCCCCTTCCGCGCTCGTCATCCCGACCGACACGCACGTCCACCGCGTGAGCCGGCGGCTCGGGCTGACCCGGCGCAAGTCCGCCGACTGGAAGACCGCCGAGGAAATCACGGCGCGCCTGGCACGGCTCGATCCCGCCGATCCGGTGAAGTACGACTTCGCGATCTGCCAGCTCGGCGTGCTCGAAATCTGCCGCACCGCGCCGCGGCTCTCGGACTGCCCCGCCTGCCCGGCCCGCCGCGTCTGCCCGACCGGGCGAAGGCGGGCGGCGGCGGGCGATTTCACGGCTCCGTCCGCTGCGGAAGGGCGCGAGGAGGCGTGCGCGTGAAAACCCGGACGATGATGCTGATCGCGGGCGCGATCGTCGCTCTCGTCGTCGCGTTCGTCTTCACGACGAACCTGAAGCCTCCCGAGGGCCAGGCGGGCATCCCGAAGCTCTCGGCGGAGAAGAACCTCGCGATCTACACGCGCGATGGCAAGAAGATCGACCTCTCGAGGCTGAAGGGGAAAATCGTCGTCGTTCACTTCTGGGCGACCTGGTGCCCGCCGTGCGTGGACGAGCTGCCCGAGCTCGATCGCTTCTGGCAGCGCTACAAGGACAATCCCTCGATCGCGCTCTACAGCGTGTCGGTCGACGACAACTGGGAGGCAATCGACACGTTCCGGAAGCAGCACCCCTTCGACCTCCCGATCTACCGCGATCCCGATTCGAAGACCGCGCACAAGTTCGGCACGACGAAGTTCCCGGAGACCTACATTGCCGACCGCAACGGCAAGGTGCTGTATCACCTGGCGCAGGCGATCGAGTGGGACTCTTCCCAGGTGACGCAGAACGTGGATGCCCTGATCGCCCAGAAGTAGCGAGCGCGACGACTCTGTCGCGCCGACTCGTCCCGCCGAAGCTTCAGCGAAGGAGGAATCCTTGGCGAAGGCGGATACATCGAGCCGGACGGGCGCGTGCCGCCCGCGAGGCCCCTTTCCTCTGTCATTCCCGCGGAAGCGGGAATCCAGAATATCGTCAGAAGGCTGGGTCCCCGCTTTCGGGGGGACGACCGCGATGCGGTCGCCTCACCGGGACCTCGCGGTCGGCCCGCATCCCGTCGGGCTCGCGTCTCGTCGCGCCTCACCCTTCCCGCAATTCGGACTTTTGTGACAAAGCCGGGTCGCCACTCCGATTACATCGCCTCTCCCCGCGGGAGACCTGTCGCGCCGTAGCCTAAGGCGGAGGCGGAGGCCGCCCCGCAGAGGCGGGTGAGGGAGACTCAAAATCTCCCGTCTCATTCCGGTGGGCGGCGCCCTCCTCCTCCTCGTCGTCCTTTGCGAGCCAAAGGAACAGGCACCAGAGCACGCCGCCCGTGAAGAGGACCATGTAGAAGAGGTAGAAGGTCGAGCCCATCGCCGGAATGGTACCGCGAGCGGCGGCTACTTCGAGGGAAACTCCACGTCGAAGACCGCCGATCCCGATCGAGGGACGTCGATCTCCCGGTCGGCGATTCCCTTCTCGGGATTCCATGCCGTGAACCGCCGCCGGCCGGCCGGGACGTTCTGGAGCACGTAGCGCCCGTCGGCTCCCGCGACCGCGGCCACGGCCGTGGGCGTCACGTAGACGTATCCGCGGGTGAGCGGCCGCACCTCGCTCTCGAGGGTCACGAGACCCGGCCGGTCGAGCGTGGACTGGAAGCGGTCGCCGGGGAGCACGAATTTGCGCCGGAAGAGGAGGTCGGAGAGGCCGACGTAGGCGGCGACGTCGGCGAAGACGTCGTCGCGGGCGACGAGCACCACGGGCGAATGCATCGGCGCGCAGGAAACGCGCGGAACGACGAATCCCCCGCGGACGTCGAGATGGAGAGGCTTCACCGGGCGTACGAAATCGCGAATCTCGGCCACGCGCGGCGCGAGAAACACGACCGTATCGGCGGGAGCCCGGCCCGAAACGGTTCCAGCGTCCGCGCGCGCGGCCGGCGGGAGGAGAAGCGTTGCCGCCGCGGCGAGCGCGGCGAAGCGGCTCAGCGTGCGGCGCCCCGGGAGGCGGTCCGGCGTGCGCGCGTCGCCGCGCCGGCCGGCGACGCGGCCGACGCCGCGCTCGACGCCGCCGCCGGAGGCTCGTTGCCGCCGATCGACCAGACGTAGTCGCGGAGCGCCTTCGTGACGCGGTCCACGCTGTGGATGAACTCCGAGGCCGCCTGCGGGCCGCCCATCATCTTCTCGAGCTCGGCCCGGTCCTTCGCGATCTGCGGGGAGTCCCATCCGAGGGCGAGCGTGACGTAGCGCTGCCCGGTCGTGTCGTCCTTCGGGAAGTTCGTCGGCATGCGCGTCCCCGGCATCCACTCGTCGGGCCGGGAGATCCAGTCGTTGATCCAGTCGTGGCGCAGGCGCGAGTGGGCCATCTCGAGGTTCGGCGCGAGCGACGACTTGTCCTCGACCTTGTCGGCCTCCTGCTGGCTGCGCGGATGGCACTGCGCGCAGCGGTACATCTCGAAGACCTTCTTCCCCGCGGCGACCGACATCGCGTCGGGCGTGCTCTGGGGGAGGACGAACGGATACGACGCCTTCGAGAGCGCCGCGAAGTACTTCGTCAGGTCGTTGAGCTGCGCGTCGGTGAAGCCGAAGGTCGGCATGTGGACCTGGAGCCACGGCCGGATCTGCCCGGTCTGCGGGCGGTTCAGGAACTCGAACAGCCAGTCGCTCTGGACCTTCGCTCCCTCGCCCTTGATGATCGGCGGGGCGAACGACACGTCCGCCATGGTCTCGCGGATCGAGCCTCCCTTCCCCTCGATCACGTGGCATCCCTGGCAGTTGTGATCCTTGACGATCCGCCGGCCGCGCTCGATCGCCGCCTCGTCCGGGGAGAGGTGCTTGCGCTTGGCGTCGGCCATGTCGTCCTTCTGGAACCCGAGGACGGCCGTGACGATGTCGGTCTTCTCCTCCTCGGAGAAGGAGAAGAGCGGCATCTTGAGCTTCTCCTCCCAGCCGCGGACCTTGTCCTGGTCGTAGATGCGGGTGTTCGTGAGCTTCGTGCGGAGCCAGTCCTGCCGCGTGTGGTCGATGTCGATGAAACCGAAGTCGAGCCGGTGGACCGCCTTGTTCCCCCATTCCGAAAGCTCGGTGCCGATCGGCTTGGCTTCCTCGAACCCGGGGATCGCGTGGCACGCGTAGCAGCCGTAGTGGCCGATCAGCTTCTCGCCGGCGTAGGAGAGCTCCTGCGGCATCGTCATCTTCGCGAGGTCGTTCTGCGCGTCGACGATCGATTTCGTGGTCGTCTCGAAGTACATCGAGACCCTGTCGAGCGAGGCCTTGTCGACCGCGGGGATCGGCTCGGCGTCGAACGCGGGCGGCGCCTTCTGCTGCGAGAGGTACGCCGCGAGGTCCGCCGCCTCCGGGTCGGTCAGGCGCAGGTTCGGCATCTTCGTCTCGGGATTCCAGGCTTTCGGGTCCTTGACCCACATCGCGATCCAGTCGGGCGTCGTCTTCGAGCCGATTCCGGCGAGGTTCGGCCCGAACTGGCGGTACGTGCCGATGAGGTCGCGCTTCGCGTTCGGGTCGAGGATGTGGCATCCCTGGCAGCCGCGATTCTCGAACAGCCACTTGCCGTGCGCGGCGTCGCCGGAGAGCCCGAGCGCGGGGACCGCCGGCTTCTGGCTCTTCTCGAAGATGTAGGAGGCGATCGCGCGGATCATCGTGTCGTTCATCCGGCGCCCCGCCTCATCGTCCTGCCGCTGGAGCCGGTTGGGCGTCCGGTAGCGGCCGGTCTTCGGGTCGATCCCCTCCGTGCGCACGAAGTTGTCGAGATAGAAGAAGCGCGGCATCTTCGTGTTCGGGCGGAAGACGGCCGGGTTCGAGATCCAGCGGATCGCCCAGTCGGGAGAGACCTTCGCCGCGACCTTCTCGAGCGACGGGCCGACCTTCGGCAGGTTCTGGGCCTCGAGCCCCTTGATGCGGTGGCATCCCCAGCAGCCGAGGCCCTCGATCACGCGCATCCCGGCGTCGAGCCGCGGCGCCAGCGGGAAGTTCGTCTCCTGCGCGTGGCAGCGGTAGCACCCGGCCTGCGCGTATTCGATCGGGTAGATCGGCATCTCGACGAACTCGTCGAGCTCCCACCCGTACTTCTTCTTCCAGCGGCCCTCCTCCGCCTTCGACGAGGGCTGGTGCGCGGTGTGGAAGAAGGACGTCGACCGGTCGTGCCCGCCGTGGCACGACGTGCAGCCGAAGTCGGGCAGCGGGTGCGGCGATTCCGAGCCGAGGATCAACGGCAGGTTCGAGTGGCTCTGGAAGACCTCCGGGAGCTTCGGCAGGACGTCGGGCGTGTACCCCTTCTTGTCGGCCGCGATGTGGCAGGACTCGCAGCGGTCGACCCTCGGGATCTTCATGAAGTTCACGTCGTTGAAGAGGTCCGGCAGGATCACCTGCTGGATCTTGAGCGACGGGTTCACCATGTCGAGGATCGGCGCGTTGCGCGCCTTGAAGACGGGGTCCTCCCGGAGGGTCGTGAGCTTCTTCGCGGCGAGGTCGAAGTTCGCGAGCAGCGTCTTTTTCTTCTTGTCGGCGTCGGCCGCCTTCGCCGTGAGCGCGTCGCGCTGCGACTTGAACGCGTCGAGCTGCGCGGTCGAAGCCTGGAGCTTCAGCTGCTTCTGCTTCAGGTCCGCCGCGAGGTCGTCGAAATTCTTCTGCCGGTCGCGGATGCGCGACGACTTGCCGGAATCCTCCGCGACCTCGAGCTCGTACCTCGCCGTATCGACGACGGCCTTCTGGAACCGGTAATTCTGGTCGTCGCGGTAGCGCACCGCGTCCGTGTCCTTGATCTTCTTCTCGAGCTCCGCGATCTGCCGCCGGTTTTCCGCCTCCTCGGCGTCGGCCTGCCGGAGCTCGGCCTGCGCGGCGGCGTACTCCCCGCGCGAGACCTTCTCGCGCGCCGCCGCGACGTCTTTCTGCGTCTTGTAGCGGTCCCACTGCAGGAACCGGAGCTGATATCCCTTCCAGCTCTTCGAAAAATTCCACCCGCTCGCGTAGTCGGTCCAGATCATCGCGACCGACGTGATCAGCACGATCAGCCCCGAGAGCGCGAAGACGCGCGTCAGCTTCGGGATGTCGTAATGGTGGTCGATCGGTTCGGCGGGCGGCTTCCTCGGCATCGCGTTCTCTCGGCTAGATGTTGAACGAGAACTCGGGGATCGCGACGATGTACTTCAGGTTGAGCGTCCAGCGCAGGAACATCTTCATCGGCATGAGGAGCATCACGAGGAGGAGCAGGCACCCGACGTAGTACCGCGCGGGGCCCATCTTCTCGTAGAACCGCCGGAAGAGCGTCCGCGACAGGACGATCGGGAGCACCACCAGGTACAGCCCCATGAAAACCAACCCGACGACCTCCCGCAGCAGGAAGAAGTGCGGGAGACCGGTGTGCAGGAGCTTGACCCAGAAGAGCTCCGAGATGTTGATGTTGTTCAGGGGCTCCAGCTTGTTCGGGTCCCAGTACTCGTAGGGTCCGAAGAAGTTCCAGTTGGGACCGCGCAGGAACGTTCCGAGGAAGATCAGGACGATCCAGAAGATCAGGAAGCCCGTGAGGAAGATCGAGATCTCCCACTTGCGTTCCTTGAACGTGAAGTAGCCGTTCCCCTTCGGGTTGACGTCGATGTACGGGATCGCCATCAGGCCCACGATGATGAGCGACGGCAGCGCGACGCCCGCGAGCCAGGGATCGAAGTAGACGAGCATCTCCTGGAGACCGAGGAAGTACCAGGGGGCCTTGGCCGGATTCGGCGAGTTCGTCGGGTTGGCGGGCTCCTCGAGCGGGGCCTTGAGGAAGATCGACCAGACGATGAGGAGCGCCGACACGAGAACGAGGCAGATCAGCTCGATGTAGACGAGGTCCGGCCAGGAGAAGACCTTCTGATACGAGTCGGTCCCCTCGTTCGGACCGAGCCCCTGCGCGATGCGCGCGTCGTTCTCCTTGGCCTGGTGCATCGCGTACCAGAGGTAGAAGAGGACGATGAAGATCATCCCGACGATCGGCACGTTGTCGGGCGCCGAGGCGACTTTCTTGAAGTTCGGATCGAAATAGGAGACGAAGAAGAACAGGGCGACCGCGCCGATGATCGTCGCGCCGCCCTTCGCCGTCCAGGGCCAGCGCGAGTAGAGCGCCGTGTAGAGCGCGATCGCGACGAGAGGAACGAAGAACTGCGGCTTGCAGACGAAATTGACGGCCGCCTGCAGGAAGTGGATCAGGGGCATCGACGCTCCGGCAGGCTCACACCGGCCCGCTGATGCCGCCGTCCTTGCGCACGCGCCAGAAATGGACGGCCATGAGGAACGCCGCGACGAGAGGGATCCCGACGCAGTGGAGGACGTAGAACCGCAGCAGCGCGCCGGCCCCGACGAAACGCCCGCCGAGCAGCGCGAAACGCGCGTCGTCGGTCGAGGTGACCAGGGGGATGTCGCCGATCTTCAAGAGCGCCGATCCGGGACCCTGCGTCCCGACGAGCGGTGTGGCGCCCGCCATGTTCGACCCGACCGTGATCGCCCAGATCGCGAGCTGGTCCCACGGCAGGAGATAGCCGGTGAACGAGAGGAGCAGCGTCAGGACGAGGAGGATGACGCCCACGACCCAGTTGAACTCCCGCGGCGGCTTGTAGGAGCCGGTCATGAACACGCGGAACATGTGGATCCAGACCGCGATCACCATCGCGTGGGCGCCCCAGCGGTGGATCTCCCGCATGATGCCGAACGGCACCTGTTCGCGCAGGTCGAGCGCGTCGACGTACG
>DATFVB010000327.1 GCA_035260525.1 Thermoanaerobaculia bacterium | reverse complement strand
GACGAGGGCGAAGTCGCTCTCGTATCCCCGCCGTTCCTCATCCGTGATCTCGCCCCCCGCCGGGCTCTTCCCTTCCGCCACGAGCTTCTTCAGCGATTCGACGAATTTCGGCGCACCTTCGATCATCCCCTTCCGGTTGGCCGCGCCCGTCGTCGGCAGGTACTCGCGAAGGCTCGCATGTCCGACGAACTCGACCGACGGCCAGTGCTCGCGATAGACGTGGTCGCCGGTGATGTGGTCGTCGTGCCAGTGCGTGTGGACGACGTACGAGACCGGCTTGGATGTGATCCGGCGCAGCTCGGCGACCACGCCGGTCGTCGCCTCGGGAGCGTCGACCACGACGACGTCCCGGTCGTTGACGATGACGAGGCTGTTGCCGTCGACCATCAGGCCCGGGGGGTCGCGGCGCACCCACGCCCAGACGCCGTCGGCGAGCTTCTCCATCCGGGGACGGTCCTCCGGCGGCGCGGCGGACCCGCCGCCGGCGGCCGGCGGGACGATCGAGGCGATGACGAGCAGGATCCCGGCGGCGACGATCTTCAACGGTCCTCCATCGCGCGACGGTACGCGCAGGGCCGCGGAAGGTTCTCACCGCCCGCGGAAGGCCGTTATCGGGATCTTGCGCCCTCCCGGAGGTCGGCCGGAGACGACCCGCTATTCCGCCGTGGTGGGATCGATCATCTGCCGGACGCGCGAGACGCGGTTCGCGGGGAAGCCTCCCATGTCGGCGTGCTTGCGGACCGCCGCCTCGTCGCTCAGGGTTCGGCGGGAGGCGGCGGATCGAGCCAGTACGGCTCGGAGTCCTCGACGGACGCGTCCTCCAGATAGCAGACCGGCGAGGACGGGGAAAACGCCGCCATCCGCGGGCCCTCCCCCGGCGCGAGAGGCCGCCACCGCGGATCGCGGCTCCACTCCTCGTGCCTCCGCACTTCCGCAGGGAAGCGCACCAGCGCGCGGCGCTGCGCGCTCCTCAGGCAGGCTCCGGCGTTCGCGCCCGCCGAGAGGTCCGGCTGCGAGAGTTGAACGGCATCGTCGATCCATCCGCAGACGGGACAGATCCGGCCCGATCCCGGCCCCGCCTCGTGCACGGCGAAACCGCACGCGGCGCAGGGGTGGAGAGCGGCCGGCTCGGTCACGATTCCATCATCTCATCTCTGCCGGCACAGTGCGCGGCACGATACGCATGAGGCGCGTCGAGACGTGCGGGAAGGCGCGTTCGGGCGGGTCGGGCGGCGGTCGTCGTTCTCAGGAATCTCAAATCCCCCTGAGCGCGGCGAGGCGCGAGCCCGGCGGGATGCGGGGCAGCCGGTCCGCGGGCGCGGCGTACCGGCGGCGTACGTTAAGCCCGCGGGCGCCTGCCACGCGCCCGCCCGGCTCGATGCATCGCCGCGCTCTTTTAGGCCGCAGGCCGGAGGCGGGAAAGTATCTCGACCAGATCCGCGACCCGCTCCGAGTATCCCCATTCGTTGTCGTACCAGGCGAGCACGCGCGCATAGCCGTCGCCGTCGGCCCGCGTCGAGAGCGCGTCGAAGACCGCGGAATGCGGGTTCCCGATGATGTCGGTCGAGACGAGCGGAGCCTCGCTGTACTCGACGATGCGCGCGAGGCGCCCCATCGCGGCGGACCGCACCGCATCGTTGACCTCCGCCTTCGTCGGGCGGCGGCGCAGGCGGCAGACGAGCTCGACGATCGAGCCGTCCGGGACGGGCACCCTCATCGCGATCCCGTCGATCTTTCCCTTGAGCTTCGGAAGGATCTTCCCGACCGCGCGCGCCGCCCCGGTCGAGGTCGGGATGATGTTCAACGCCGCGGCCCGGCTTCTCCGAAGGTCCTTGTGCGGGACGTCGGCCAGCCGCTGGTCGTTCGTGTACGCGTGGACGGTCGACATCAGACCGTCCTCGATCCCGAACGCGTCGTCGAGGATCTTCGCGACGGGCGCGAGGCAGTTCGTGGTGCACGACGCGTTGGACACGAGGCGATGCTCGGGCCGGAGGGTGTCGTCGTTGACGCCGATCACGACCATGGCGTCGATCTCATCCTTGGGCGGCACCGTCAGGATCACCCGCTCGGCGCCCGCCGCCAGATGCTTCGCGATCTCGTCGCGGCGCCGGAAGGCCCCCGTCGACTCGACGACGATCGAGGCCCCCCACTCGCGCCACGGGATCTTCTCGGGGTCCCGCTCGTGCGCGAGCTTCACCCGACGGCCCGACGCGGAGAGCGTCCCGTCCTCCGCGATGACCTCGCCCGGGTATTTCCCCATGACGGTGTCGTACTGAAGGAGGTAGGCCAGCTGGTCGGCCTCGAAGAGATCGTTGATCCCGACGACCTCGATCGACGGACGGGAGGCGAGGATCCGGAAGACGGTCCTCCCGATGCGCCCGAACCCGTTGATTCCGACCCGGATCGTCACGTCCGCTCTCCCGCCGCCACCGCGCTCCCCGTTTCCGCCTCTCCGGCCGGCGGCGGGGGTCCCAGGCGCGACAGCGCCGTGACGACCGCGACGATGCGGGTCGCGACGGCCCATCCCGCGTCGATCCAGCAGAGCGTCTTCGAGAGCCGGTCGCCGAGGACGAGCGTCGCCTGAGCGTCGAAGATGCACGGATAGACGCTTCGGGTCACGTCGCTCGAGACGATCGGCTCCTCCTCGCAGGCCACGACGTTCTTCCATCGTCCGGACGCGGCGGCTCGCACGGCGTCGGCGATCGCCTTCGGCGTCACCGCGCGGGAGTGCCAGCAGGTTAGATCCACGACCGAGCCGTTCGCGACGGGGACGTCCACCGCCGTGCCGGTGAGCTTTCCCGCGAGATCCGGGAAGAGACGCGCGAGCATCGCCTCGGAGCGCGACTCCTGCGGAATGATGTTCTCGGCGGCGGAGCGCCCGCGCCGCTTGTCCGAGAGCGGGACGTCGGAGAGGCGGTGCGCGTTCGTGTAGGCGTGGATCGCGTCGAAGAAGCACCGTTCGACGCCGAAACTCTCCTTGAGGATCGACAGGATGGGCGCCACGCACGAGACCGTGGGCGAGGAGAGCCCGATCAGGCGGTTCCCGGCGCGCAGATCGCCGTCGTTCCATCCCCGGACGATCGTGATGTCGAGGGGCTCGGCCGACGGCGTGCAGACGACGACCCGCTCCGCCCCCGCCTCGAGATGGCGCGCCGCCTCCTCCCGGGTCAGCGCCCGCGCGGTGCAGTCGAGGACGACGTCGACCTTTTCCCGGCCCCATGGCGGGACTTCGCCTTTCGCGTAGCCGTCCCAGAAACGGATCTCCCGGCTTCTCAGGCGGAGACGTCCGTCCTCGAGCGCGACCGGCGCGTCGAAGCGGCCGAACAGCGTGTCGAACTTCAGGAGATAGAGGAGCTGATCCGCGGGAACGGTGTCGCAGATGGCGACGACCTCGACGTCGGAACGCTCCGCGAGGATGCGCAACACGTTCCGACCGGTCTGACCGAAGCCCATGATTCCGACGCGCGTGGCCGCCATCAGCGACACCGTATCATGCAAAAATGACGCCCCCGGAGGCGCCTCTACCGGCGTTTCCCGCGGATCGTCATGACCGGGCAGGGGCAGGTGCCGATCACGCGCGCCGCCACGCTCCCCATCAGGAGCCGCGCGAGGCCCGTGCGTCCGTGGGTCCCGACGACGACGAGGCTCGCCCGGTGCTTCCGCGCGGATTTCGGGATCTCCTCGTGCGGAATCCCCTCGACGAGCTCGGCCCGCGCCCGAACCCGCCCCTTCTCCGCGCGACGCACGAGCGCGGCGAGCTTGCGCCTCGCCTGCCGCACGACGGCCGCCTTCATCTCCTCGTACATCCGTTCGGGAACGTAGCTCATCGCGTCCGGACCGACCGGCGGGGGAAGCACGTGCAGGACGACCAGGTCCGCGCCTTCGCGGCGGGCCGCCGAGAGCGCGGCGGAAAACGCCGCCAGAGACGGCCGCGAGAAATCGGTCGCGTAGACGATCTTCTTCTTCATGGAGCACCTCCGCGCGCCGGGGGGGTCCCCCCGGACCTTTTCCGGAGCGCCGGGAGCATTCTGCTCAAAGAGCGCGCCCCCCGTCGTGACGCAGATGCATCAACGGGGGAGAGAACCATCGCGCCGGCCGCCGTGAATGATGCGTTTGGATGTTTCGCCGCGGCGCGATCGGAGCGAAGCTGTCCCTGGAAAGGAGGGCGTTATGGAAACCTTGACCAGCACCAAAACCGACGCTCAAATCCAGCAGGACGTCCTTCGCGAGCTCCGATGGGACCTGAGGGTTGCCGAAACCGAGGTCGGCGTGGAAGTTCACGAGGGCATCGTGACCCTGACGGGAACGGTGGACAGTTTCGCGAAGAAGCTCGCCGCGAGGGAAGCGGCGCATCGTGTGGCGGGTGTCCTCGACGTCGCCGACGACGTGGAGGTGAAGCTCCCGGGTCTCCTCACCCGCAACGACACGGACCTCGCCCGCGCGGTCCGGCACGCGTTGGAATGGGACGTGTTCATCCCGGACACGAAGATTCGTTCCACGGTCGCCAACGGCTGGGTGACCCTCGAAGGGACGGTCGAATCGCTCGTCGACCGCGACGACGCGGAGCGCGCGGTGCGCCGTCTCCACGGGGTTCGGGGAGTCATCGACAACATCGTCGTCAACGCCCCGAAGATCGAGCCCAACAAGATCCGCAAGGCGATCGAGGACACGCTGGAGCGGCGCGCCGACCGGGAGGCGAACCGGATCGAGGTCCGCGTGATCGAGGGGAAGGTGACGCTCGACGGACGCGTCCACTCCTTCCCCGAGAAGGAGGCGGTCCTCGGCGCCGTGCGCAACGCGCCCGGCGTCAAGCTCGTGACCGACAATCTCCGGATCGAACCGTACTTCTGAGTTCTCGGGGCGGGCG
>DATFVB010000326.1 GCA_035260525.1 Thermoanaerobaculia bacterium | reverse complement strand
TTCAAGAAGCTCTTCGCCTGGGGCGGCGCGGTCGCGGGGTTCCTCGCGGTGATGGCCGTGCTCCATCTGACGGAAAAGCCCCCCCGACGCGTCGTCAACCGGAACGGCGACACACAGTACTTCCTCTCGTCGGCCGAGACGTTCGACCAGGGCCTCCTCGACCCGGTCAAGCTCTCCGCGAACTCCTACTGTCAGGAATGTCACCCGGGGAGCTACGCGCGCTGGGCGATGTCCGCGCACCACTTCAGCTCCTTCAACAACCCGTTCTACCGGCGCTCCGTCGAGCTGATGGCCGACACGGTCGGCCGCGAGAAGACGAAATGGTGCGCCGGCTGCCACGACCCGGTCGTGCTCTTCTCGGGGAAGATGGGAAAGGCGACCCTCCACAAATTCACGTACGACGACTTCGAGGCGCAGCAGGGGCTCACCTGCATGTCGTGCCACTCGATCGCGCAGGTCAAGGACATCAGCGGCAACGGTTCCTACGTGATCGAGGAATCCAAACAGTATCCGTTCGCGTTCGCGAAGAACCCCTGGCTCCACCAGGTCAACAAGCTCCTCATCCGGATGGAGCCCTCCCTCCACCGGCAGACGTTCATGAAGCCCTTCATGCGCCAGCCCGAGTTCTGCTCGACCTGCCACAAGGTCGCGCTCCTGCCGCCGATGAACGGCTACAGATGGTTGCGCGGCCAGGACCATTACGACTCGTGGCAGGACTCGGGCGTCTCCGGGTTCGCCGTGCGGTCGTTCTACGATCCGCCCGCACCGAAGGCGTGCCGCGACTGCCACCTACCCCCGTTCCGCGACGACGAGTTCGGGAGCCGGGGCGGCTTCGTGCACGACCACGCGTTTCCCGCCGCGAACACGGCCCTCCCGACGCTCCGGGGCGACCGGGAGATGGAGGATCTGACCGAGAAATTCCTGAAAGGGTCGCTCACGGCGGACATCTTCGCGATCAAGCGCGGGGGCCGGATCTTCCCGATCGGGCCGGAGCTTCCGAGCCTGTCGCCGGGCGAAACCGTGGAGGTCGAGGTCGTCGTGCGCACGCGCAAGCTCGGCCACCAGTACACCAACGGCACGGCGGACTCCAACGAGACGTGGGTGGCGTTCTCCGGCGAGAACGGCGGGAAGAAGCTCGTCGAGAGCGGCACTCTCGGTGCCGACGGTCGACTCGACGCGGCCGCGGACCGGCTCTCGCAGCTCGCGCTCGACCACACCGGGCAGCCGATGGACCGGCGGCAGCCCGCCGACGTCCACACCGGCCTGTACAACAACGCGATCGGCCCGGGCGCCGATCGCCTCGTCCGGTACGCGCTGAAAGTGCCGGCGGACGCGCGCGGGCTCGTGACGGTCTCGGCCGCGGTCGACTACCGGAAGTTCTCGCGCGACTACTCGATCTTCGTGGGCGGCCCGGACGCGCCGAAGCTCCCCGTCGTCGAAATCTCCCGCGACACCGTTTCTCTCCCGGTCGCAAGCGCACCGGCGCCGGCACCCGGCGAACGGGCCAACACGGACAAGGCGTGGCTCCGCTGGAACGACTACGGCATCGGGCTCTTCCTCCAGGGGGACTTGAAGGGCGCCGAGGCGGCGTGGCAGAAGACGGCGGAGCTCGCTCCCGACAAGCCGGACGGGCCGCTCAACCGCGCGCGCGCCCTGATCCAGGAAGGGAACCTCGCCGACGCCGAAACCGCGCTGAACGAGGCGGAGCGCCGCCGCCCCGGCTGGGCGAAGACCGCGTTCTTCCGGGCCACGCTCGAAAAGGAGCAGGGGCAGCTCGACGAGGCCCTCGCCGACATGGCGCGGGTGACGGACCGGTTCCCGAAGGATCGCGTCTGCTGGAACCAGACGGCGCGGATACTCTTCCTCCAGGGAAAGTACCGGGAAGCGCTCGACGCCATCGCGAAGGTCTACGCGATCGACCCTGAGGACCTGTCGGCGCACTACAACGCGATGCTCTGCTTCAAGGCGCTCGGCAGGCGGAAGGAAGGCGAAATCGAGGAGCGCTGGTACGCGTACCACAAGGACGACGAGACGGCGGCGGCGTTGATGGCGACATTCCGCCGCGACCATCCCTTCGCCAACCGGGAGTCGCTTCCCATCCACGTGCACGACGAGGCTGCGCCCGTTGCCGCGCACCCGGCCCCGTGGATCGCCGGGATCGGGCCGAAGGGCTATGTGTACCAGGGGCGCGCGCCCGAGGGCGAGCAGGTGCTGCACGACGACCGGCCCCCGGCCGTCCCCCTCCCGCTCGAACGGGACCGGGCGGTGCGGCAGGCCTCGAACGCCGGCGGCTCCCGGTCCGGATCCGCGAACTGATTCGATCGAGCGCGCGTTCGGCGCGCGAGGCTTAGCGCGGCTCTCGCCGCTCGACGTAGTCTCGCGCCCGATCGCGGAAGGCGGTGCTCTTCAACCCGACTTGCTCCGCCTCGCGGATCGCGTCGTCGAGCGGCAGGTGGTCGTCGAGGGCCCGGTGTGCGAGCCAGATCGCTCCCACGCGGTTGGCCGAGCTGCAGTGCAGCAGGATCGGCTTCTTCCCCGGGTCGTTCAGGAGTTTCCGGGTCGCGTCGAAGATCGCGTCGGTCAACTGCTCCGGCTCCTTGAAGCCGAAGTTGTCGTATTCCATTCCGAGCCTCTCGACTTCCGCGCGCTCGTTCCAGTCGAGCTCGCCGGGCTTGCGGAGGTCGATCACGGTCCTGATACCCGCATCCTTGGCGAGCGCAAAGTCTTCCTTCCCCGGCTGGCTCGCGAGGTAGACGCCGTCGAGGCGGTGCATGCGTTCGACCGTCCCCCAGGACAGCGCCTCGAGCCTCGGCGCCTTCGCGGGGGCGGCGGAGGAAGGAGCGGCCTGAGGATCGCGCGCCGCTCGCGCGGGCGCGCCGGCGGCGAGCAACGCCGCGGCGACCGCCAGGAGCAGGAGGCGCTTTCGCGTCGGCGGCGTTCTTTGCTTTCCGCCGCGCGTCACGCGAGCGTCTTCGAACCGGCGTCCGCGGCCGGCCGACCGCCCGCGTCGGCGCGCCGCGCCGCGACCGGCTCACGGCCGAGCCTCCTCAGGCGCGCGAAGATCGCGCCGCGGGTCCGCGCGTGGCTCGCGGAAAGCCCGGGAAGATCCGTGTTGCCCGAATCGAACTCCTGAAGGAGCCGGGAATCCTCCTCCTCGGTCCACGGAAGACCCGCGGCATCCGGAAGGACGCGGTGCGACCCGTGCGAATCCGGAGCTTCCTCGAGCGCCCGGGCTCCGGCAAGGAGCGCGCGGATGACCTCCGGATCGGAAAACGGCCCCCCTCCCGGCAGCTCGTCGCCGGACCGGGGGTCGAAGCCCTCCGCGAGCGTGCGGAGAATCGATACGGTCAGCTTCGTCGTCATGAGGCCATGATACCGCCGTGCGGCGTCCGGACCGGCCGCGTCAGTCGGCGGCGTCCGCGGCCCGCCACGTCACCCCGTGAACGGCGACGTCCCGGGACTCGCCGGGCAGGCGGAGCGTTCTCTCGAACGGGAGCCCGATTTTCTCGAGGAGACTCCTCGAGCGCGCGTTGTCGACCGAGGCGATCGCAATCAGGCGCGGAAGCTTCAGCACGTCCCGCGCCCACGGGAGGACCGCCGACGCCGCCTCGAGCGCATATCCCGCGCCGCGGAAGTCGGGCAGGAACGCGAAGCCGATGTCGACGTCGGGAAGCGTCTCCCGCCGGATCAGGCCGCAGATCCCGATCGGGCCGGGCTCGTGCTTCCGCTCGACGGCGAGCAGGCTGAAGCCGTGCCGCTCGTGCATCGCGGCGGGCCCCGAAGCGATGTAGCGCTTCGCGTCCTCGATCGTCCGTACTCCGCGGTCGCCGATGTAGCGCAGCCAGTCCGGATCATTGACGAGTCGGAGGATGAATCCGGCATCGTTCTCGTCGAGTCGGCGGAGTCGCAGGCGTTCGGTTTCGAGGACCGGCTCGGAAACGGCCGCCAGGGAAGCCGTCATGCGCCGACCATACGACGACGGGCCCGGGGGCGCAAACGCGGGAGATCCCGTTCGGGGGGCGCGGACGGAAGCGGTCAGCGTCGACGCGTGACCGTCGCCGTGATGTCGTCGGCCGGCGGAACGTCCCCGACGAATTCGCGCACCCGGCGAAACACGCGGTTCAAGAGCTCGGCCGGCGGGCACCCGCGATTCTCGGCGAACGAGGCGAGAAGCCGCACCTCGCCGAATTCCTCGTCGTCGCCGTTGCGCGCCTCCGTCACGCCGTCGGAAAACATCAGCAGATCGTCGCCCGGGCGCAGCCGCACCACCTCCTCGTCGTAGGCCGCGTGCGCGAAGGCGCCCAGGACCGGCCCCCCCGCGGTCAGCCGCGCGATCCCGGAGCTGGTGAAGACAGCCGGGGGATGGTGCCCCGCGTTCGAATACACGAACCTTCCGTCGGGCGCGAGCACTCCGTACACGAGCGTCGCGAACCGGGAGCCGCTGCCGCGAGTGACGAGCTCCTCGCTCCCCTCGTAACGCGAGGCCAGCTGCCGGCTCATCCCGCGCAGCGTCGCCGACGGGCTCAGCCCCGACTGCGCGTCCGCGACGAACATCCCGTGCAGCATCGCTCCGACGAGGGCTGCCGGAACGCCTTTTCCCTCGACGTCGCCCAGCGCGATCGCCAGCCCGCCCGAAGCGAGCTCGAGGATCTCGAAGAAATCTCCGCCGATCTCGCGGCAGGCGATCGAATCGCCCGCCGCCTGCCAGTGCGTTCCCTCGCTCGCCGCCCGCGAGAGAAGCGCGGTCTGGACGTCGGCCGCGAGATCCAACTCCCGGTCGAGCCGCGCCTTCTCGAGCCTTTCGACGACCGAGGCCGTCTCGTAGACCCGGTCTTCGCGCGCGATCCTGCCGCCGCGCATCGCGCAGAGCATCGTCTCCCGGTAGCGGATCCGCGCGCCGGTCGCCGGCAGGCCGAACCATCCGCTCGAATCGGTCGCGGTAACCGTCCCGAGGAACGCGATCCGGTCGCCGTCGGTGAAGATGTCCGAGATTTCGATCGCGCAGTCCGGGAACTTCGTGAAGAGGGCCTCCCAGCTCCCGACGATGGCGCTCCGGCCCTTGAGCTCGCCGAGAACGGGGCTCATCGCGACGGCGTCGTCGACGTAGAACTCCGCGAGCCGCACGAAATCGCGCGCGTTGGCCGCGCCCGCCATCGCGTGAACGAACGCGACCGCGTCTTCCCGCGAGATTCCGTCCGTCATTCCGTCACCGGGAGGGCGTTCGCTCCGTTGCCGGTTTGCCGCCGCTTCGGCGGAGATCTCCCGCGAACCCGCCCCTTCTTCCTCCGCCATGATAGCGCGGCGTTCGACGCCCGCGCCCCTGCGGAGCCTCCTGCGATAAGCTCCCCCGGTCGTGCCCCGGTCCATCCGTTTCACCGGTGTCTGCCTCGGGAGCTCCCTGCGCCGCCCCGCGTGTTTCGCCGCCGTTCTCCTTCTCGTCGCGATCGCGGCGATGCGGCCCGCCGCGGCGGCCGGTCTCGTTCTTTCGTCGTCCTTCGCCGGCGCCGTCGACGGCGGCGGCGGCGTGCCGCCGGACCTCCAGGGGGCCGCAGGACCCGACCATCTCATCGTCATGCTCAACACCACGTTCGTCGCGCAGCGCAAGAGCGACGGCGCCGTGCTCCGAAGCTGGACGCCGGCGGCGTTCTGGGCGCCCGTCTCGGGAGGCGATCTCCTTTTCGACCCGCGCGTCGCCTACGACGCGCTCTCGGCCCGCTGGATCGCCGTGATCGCGACCGAGGGAATCGCCGGCGCGCCCGCCGTGCTGCTCGCGGTTTCGGACGGGACCGACCCGACGCGCGGATGGACTTTTCGGACGCTTCCCGTCGGCGGCGGGAACTACGCCGAATTTCCGCTCCTCGGATACAACGCCCGCTGGATCGTCGTCACGTCGAATCTCGTCTCGGCAAGCGGCTATCTCTCGGGGAGCGCGATCTGGGCAATCGACAAGGCCGCGCTCCTCGCCGGAAGCCCGGCCGCGACGCGCCTCACGCTGAATTCGCCCGGCTCACCGATCGCTCCCGCCGTCACGCTCGATCCGGACGAAGCCGACGAGCTCCTCGTGCAGGAGGTGAGCGGAAACGATCTCGGCCGCGGGCGGATCCGCCTCCTGCGCCTCTCCGACGGCGGGGGGACCGCGAGCCTCGCGCCGTCGAAGATCGTGACGGCGCCCGCGACATGGAGCGACGCTCCTTCGCCCCTCGAGTCCCTTCCGCAGGCGGGCTCGACGCGAAAGATCGTCTCCGACCAGGACGAGATCGCGAGCGCGTGCGTCCGCAACGGTCGTCTCTGGGCCGTCCAGACCGTCACCATCCCCGCGACCGCCTCCGCTCCCCTCCATACCGAGATCCAGTGGTGGCGCATCGGCTCCGACGGCGCCCTCGGCGCCTTCGGGCGGATCGGCGACGCGGCCGGAGCGGCGTGGCTCGGTTTCCCGTCGATCGCGGTGAACGCGGACGACGAGGCCCTGATCGGGTACTCGCTCTTCTCCGGCGATGCCTTTGCTTCGGCCGGATATTCGGTCCGCGCCGGGTGCGGCGGCGACGCCGCGCTTTCGGAGATCCGCGTCCTCAAGAATGGCGAAGCGCCGTACGAGAGGCTCGACGGCGGAGGCCGCAATCGCTGGGGCGACCTCTCCCAGACCGTCGTCGATCCCGACGGCGTCCGGCTCTGGACGCTCCAGGAATACGCGGCGGCGGCCGACGGAGGCGAGAGCCGCTGGGGAACGTGGTGGGGAGGGTTCGATCCGGCAGGCGGGCGCGCGGGCGCGTGCGTCGCGCCGGACGCCGCGCCCACTCCAGGGAGTATCGCGATCGGCGGCCGTCGGGGACCCGAGTAGGGAGTTTCGGCCGCGGCGGCGCGCGACTGCGGTGCCGCTGCCGGAATCCGGCGCGAAGGGCGAGGGTCCCCGCCTCTCCTCAGTTCCAGTGCTTCGAGTTCCACCAGACCTTCCGCACGTCGAACGTCGCGCCGCGGCAGAGATAGATCGGGACGTTTTCTTCCGCCATGCCGAGCGGATGGAAATGGGGGAATGCCTGCCACGACGCGCAGTTGTCCTCGACGTCCTGCCGATCCCACTGCAGGACGATGAAGTTCTCGTACGTGCGGTCCGGCGGCCAGTACCAGTAGTTCTGATGGCGCGAGAGCGCGCGCGGGAGGCCGTATTTCGGACCGAAGAGATCGACGGCGCCGGCCTCGCCGTAGTTGCCGGTCCAGATCCCCGTCTGCTCCCGTTCCGCCGGGGGGAGAGCGTCGTAGATCTTCGCCACCTGCTCGACGAGCTCGGGCCAGCCGAACTGGTCCCCCATCGGCTGGGGGAGCGGCCCTTCGTGGTGGACCTCGGCCTTGCTCGGCGTGAATCCGATGGCCCGGGTGTAAGCGAGATAACGCTCCGGCGACAGCAGCCACGTCGCCAGCGGGATCAGCGGCAGGCTCGCGAGAACGACGACCGCGACGGCGACGGCCCTCGACCACCTCGCGCGGTTTGCCGTCCACCGTTCGAAGGCGGCCGCGCCGCCGGCGAAGAGCATCGGATAGATCGGGAAGAGGTAGTAGCTCTTCGCGTGGGCGAGCTCCATCGTGACGAAGAACACGAGGGACGTCAGCCCGAGCGCTCGCCAGCGCCGGTCCCGCAGGAACCAGACGAGCCCGCCCAGCCACAGCGGGAACAGGATCGGGTTCATGTCGAGGATCTGTTCCTTCGTGAAGGCGAGCGGGCCGAGCACGACGTTCTTTCCGGACCGGCGCACGTTCTCCAGGTCCTCGAGCGTCGGGAAATGATGCCGGATCTGCCAGACGACGTTGGGCAGGAACAGGGCGACGGCGACGGCGCCCGCGATCCAGATCCACCGCTTGCCGAATTCCCGGCGATGGCGCGTCAGGAGGAGCGCCAAGACGACCGAGAACCCGAAGAAGAGCGTCGAGTGCTTGTTCTCGAGACCGAGGCCGGCGAGGACGCCGAACCCGATCCAGAGGCGCGAATTCCCCGTACGGAGAATGCGCGCGACGACGAGAATCGCTCCCATCCAGAAGAGCGGCTCGAAGGCGTTCATCGTCAGGAGGCTGCTCGTCAGGAGGATTCCGGTCGAAAGGAGCGCGGCGAGGCCGGCGAGCCATTGCGCGAAGCGCCCGCCGCCCAGCTCGCGGGCGATCAGGATCGTGATCGCGACGACGCCCGCGCCGGCGAGCGCCGGCAGGATTCGCAGCGCGGCGAGCGAGCCGCCGAGCATCAGCGCGACTTTCGCGTAGATCGCGATGAGAGGCGCGCAATCGACGTAGCCCCAATCGAGGTGGCGGGCCATGTCGAGGTAGTACAGCTCGTCTCGGAAATATCCGTAACGCTGGACGCTCGTGAAGAGGTGCAGGAGGAGCTTCGCTCCGCAGAGTACGGCGACGGCGTCCGCGGCGACGCGCGGAAAGGCCCGGCGTGGCATGGCCTCCGACCCAACGGAATCCGGATTCATGCGCGGATGATATGGCCCGGACCGATTCTCCGGCCGCGGAATCCTGACCCCGACGGCGCAGCCGGGCGCTGACTTCGCATCGCGGGCGTACACTTCTTTCCCGGAGGGAAAGGGCCATGGCGATTGCGAAAGGATCTCTCGCGGCATTCGTGTGTCTGCTGTCTTCGGCGGCGTTCGCCGGTTTCGCCTCGACGGAGGCATACCTGCCTTCGGTCGGTCGCGTTCCCGGCAAGAACGGCGCCCAGTTCTACACGACCGTCTGGGCGACGAACCTGACGACGGCGCCGCAGACCTTCACGTTCCGGTTCCTGAAGGCGGGCCAGAGCAACCCTTCCCCGCCATCCTTCGACGACACGCTCGCGCCGGGAGAGACTCGCGTCTACGAGAACGTCGTCGAGACGAAGCTCGGGCTGACGAACGCGCTCGGCGCAGCCCGCATCACCTCTTCGGGCGAGATCTTCGTCTCCGAGCGGATCTACAACCAGGCGCCGGGCGACGATCTGGGCAACACGGAAGGGCTCTTCTTCGCCGGCGTGCCGAAGAGCTTCTCGATCTCGGCCGGACAGTCGGCCTCGATCCAGGGGGTCGATCAGGGCAGTTCGGAGAACTTCCGCTACAACTTCGCCCTGATCGAGACGGGCGGCGGATCGGCCGACGTCAACGTCCAGGTCTTCGACGGGAGCGGGACACTGCTGGGCCAGAGGTCGTTCCCGCTCTCTCCCTACGAACAGATCCAGCCGTCGGTCGCCGACGTGGTGCCGTCGATTGCGACGACGAACGCCCGTGTCACCGCGACGGTGATCGACGGGGACGGCTCGGTGCTCCTCGCGGGAGCCCAGGTCGCCAACGAGAGCGAGGACTCGACCGGATTCGAGATGACCTTCCGCGACGACCTGCTCGGCGGATCGTCGGGAAGCGGAGGGCTGACGGCGGTCGCACACGATTCGACGCTCATCGGGAACGGGACGAGCACATCGCCGCTCGGCGTCAATCCAGAGGGAGTCGTGAAGTCCGTCAACGGCCTGCACAGTGCGCTGACCCTCGCCGCGGGATCCAACATCACGATCACGCCGTCCGGGAACACGCTGACGGTCGCGAGCTCCGGAGGCGGCGGGGGCGGCCTGACGCTGCCGTTCTCGGGATCGACGAGCGGATCGGGTACGGCATTCGCGATCTCGAATACCGGAACGGGCGACGGCATTCACGGCTCGAGCGCGTCGACCGGCGGAAGCGGAACCGGGGTCTACGGCACGACGCACGGAATCAGCGGCGAGACGGGATGGGCCGGCGTGTGGGGAGACTCGCACGACGGCACGGCCGTCGAGGGCACGAGCTTCAACGACCACGGCGTGCTGGGAATCACGTCGGGGGGATCGGCCGCAGTGGAGGGGCTGAACCGGGACACCAACGGCATCGGCGTGCTCGGGAGGCTCGGCGATGGCTCAGGGTCACTCGATCGGGCGGGCGTCGGCGTGTGGGGTGACTCGGCGCAGATTGGGGTCGCCGGTTCAGGGGGATACAAAGGAGTCGCGGGATATTCGACCGCCGCCGGAGGAATTGGGGTCTTTGGAGAGTCTTCGAGCACCAGCGGTGTGAATTTCGGTGTGGTGGGCAGCGCAGGGAGTATTCCCGTGGAACCGGGCTCCACGGCGGGGGTAGTCGCAACGAGCAACGGAGGTTTCGGCCTCTGGGCTTATAGCCAGGCCGACGATGCGATCTACTGCGACGGAAGCGGCGAATATACCGGGTCGTGGTCGAAAGCATCGGACATTCGATTCAAGAAGAACGTCGCCCCACTCGAGAGCGCCCTCGCGCGCACGCTCCAGCTCCGCGGCGTCAGTTTCGACTGGCGCCGTGAGGAGTTCCCGGATCGTAATTTCCCGGCTTCGCAGAGCATCGGCTTCATCGCCCAGGAGGTCGAGGCCGTATATCCGCAACTCGTCTCGATCGACCGCGACGGGTACGAAAGCGTCGACTACGCCGGCCTGACCCCGATCCTCGTCGAGGCGATCAAGGAGCAGCAGCAGCAACTCGATTCGCAGACGCGCCGGATCGAGTCGCAGGAGCGCGCGCTGCAGGAGTTGACCCGGCGGGTCGAGCGCCTCGAGAAGAGCGCTCGATAGGAGTCGCGGAGTCCTTCATCGAACAATCGCGCGGCGGCGTCCTGCGGCGGCCACGCGCCTCGCGCACCGGAAGGGGTGGCCGCCTGGATGACCCCGAGGGCCGCCCTTCGAACTCCCCCGGAAGAGCAGTCCGCTGCCGCAGGGCCTTCATACCCTCTCCACTTGGAGAGGGTGGCGCGAAGCGCCGGGTGAGGTTGAAAAGGAGAAGGGCCCAGACGACGTCTGGGCCCTTCGAGTTTTAATTCCCCGGCGGCGTCCTACTCTCCCACACAGTTTCCCGTGCAGTACCATCGGGGCTGAAGGGCTTAACTGCCGTGTTCGGAATGGGAACGGGTGGGTCCCCTTCGCTAAAGCCACCGAGAAAACCTGTTACCAGGTTCTCAAAAGAATCGGGCGCACGCAGCCTCCCTCCCATCGAGGGACGCGCGAGCAAAATCAAGATTTCAGACCAACGCGGCTTAAGAATTTTATGGTCAAGCCGCACGACCGATTAGTACGGGTCAGCTTCACACCTTACAGTGCTTCCACATCCCGCCTATCAACGTGGTCATCTCCCACGGGTCTTCAGGGGGTTGCCCCCGGGATAACTCATCTTGTGGAAGGCTTCCCGCTTATATGCTTTCAGCGGTTATCCTTTTGAACATCGCTACCCGGCCGTGCCGCTGGCGCGACAACCGGTGCACAAGAGGTTCATTCGTCCCGGTCCTCTCGTACTAAGGACGAATCCACTCAATTATCCTGCGCCCACACGAGATAGGGACCGAACTGTCTCACGACGTTCTAAACCCAGCTCACGTACCGCTTTAACCGGCGAACAGCCGGACCCTTGGGACCTGCTTCAGCCCCAGGATGCGATGAGCCGACATCGAGGTGCCAAACCTTGCCGTCGATGTGAACTCTTGGGCAAGATCAGCCTGTTATCCCCGGCGTACCTTTTATCCGTTGAGCGATGGCCCTTCCATACAGAACCACCGGATCACTAAGCCCTACTTTCGTACCTGCTCGACTTGTCGGTCTCGCAGTCAAGCTCTCTTCTGCCTTTACACTCTACGGCTGGTTTCCAATCAGCCTGAGAGAACCTTTGGGCGCCTCCGTTACAATTTAGGAGGCGACCGCCCCAGTCAAACTACCCGCCTGGCAGGGTCCCCGACCCCGATTAGGGGTCTGGGTTAGAATTCCAACGCTATCAGGGTGGTATCTCACCGTTGCCTCCCCCGAGGCCAAAACCCCAGGTTCATAGGCTCCCACCTATCCTGCGCAGACAACGCCGAAATTCAGTGCCAGGGTATAGTAAAGGTGCACAGGGTCTTTCCGTCTACGTGCGGGTAACCGGCATCTTCACCGGTACTACAGATTCGCCGAGCGCGTTGTCGAGACAGTGCCCAAATCGTTACGCCATTCGTGCAGGTCGGAACTTACCCGACAAGGAATTTCGCTACCTTAGGACCGTTATAGTTACGGCCGCCGTTTACTGGGGCTTCGGTTCGTAGCTTCGCCTTGCGGCTGACCACTCTCCTTAACCTTCCAGCACCGGGCAGGCGTCAGACCCTATACGTCGTTTTCGACTTTGCAGAGTCCTGTGTTTTTATTAAACAGTCGCTTGGGCCGTTTTACTGCGACCCCACGAGGCCTCGGGGGCGAACCCCTCAACCCTGTGAGGCACACCTTCTTCCGAAGTTACGGTGTTAATTTGCCGAGTTCCTTGACAACGCTTCACTCGAGCGCCTTAGGATTTTCTCCTCATCTACCTGTGTCGGTTTGCGGTACGGTCGCCCAAGAGTCTCCTTAGAGGTTTTTCTCGGCAGCGTGGCATCGACGACTTTGTGACCTTGCGGTCTCGCACTCGCTTCTCGGTGTTAGTGAAGAAACGGATTTGCCTGTCTCTTCCACCTACGAGCTTGGCCCGGGATGTCCAACACCCGGTACGTCTAGCCTCCTGCGTCCCCCCTTCGTGATAACGACTCTTCGGCGGTTCAGGAATTTTGACCTGATGTCCATCGGCTACGCCTTTCGGCCTGGCCTTAGGGACCGACTAACCCTGAGCGGATTGACCTTGCTCAGGAATCCTTAGATTTACGGCGAGCAGAGTTCTCATCTGCTTTTTCGCTACTTGTGCCGGCAGGGTCTCTTCCAATCCGTCCACCAGTCCTCGCGGTCTGACTTCAACCAGATTGGAATGCTCTCCTACCACGCGGAAAGATCCGAAGATCTCTCCGCATCCGCTGCTTCGGTACGTGGCTTGAGCCCCGTTGAATTGTAGGCACGGAGCCGCTTGACCAGTGAGCTATTACGCTTTCTTTAAAGGATGGCTGCTTCTAAGCCAACCTCCTGGCTGTCAGGGCGTCTCCACATCCTTTTCCACTTAGCCACGATTGAGGGACCTTAGCAGGCGGTCTGGGTTCTTTCCCTTTCGACAATGAAGCTTATCCCCCACTGTCTGACTCCCGCGCAGTGCTCAACGGCATTCAGAGTTTGGTTGGATTCGGTAACCGGGAAAGGCCCCTAGTCCATCCAGCGCTTTACCACCGTTGACATTCACGCAAGGCTAGCCCTAAAGCTATTTCGGAGAGAACGAGCTATAACGGAATTTGATTAGCCTTTCACCCCTACCCTCAGTTCATCCGAGTTGTTTTCAACCAACACCGGTTCGGACCTCCACCTGGTGTTACCCAGGCTTCATCCTGACCAAGGGTAGATCATCCCGCTTCGCGTGTAATCCCAGCGACTGGGACGCCCTATTAAGACTCGCTTTCGCTACGGCTCTGCACGTTGCTTCGCCTTGCCGCTGAAATTAACTAGCCGGCTCATTATGCAAAAGGCACGCGGTCCCACCGGGTTGCCCCATGGTGGTTCCACTGCTTGTAGATGGACGGGTTCAGGTACTATTTCACTCCCCTCACGGGGGTTCTTTTCACCTTTCCCTCACGGTACTGGTTCACTATCGGTCGCACAGGAGTATTTAGCCTTGGGTGATGGTCCACCCGGATTCCCACAGGGTTTCTCGTGCCCCGTGGTACTCGGGAACGGAACGGGAAGAGACCGAACTTTTCGCCTACGGGGCTGTCACCCTGTTTCGCGGCACTTTCCAGAGCCTTCGGCTAAGTTGGTCTTTGGTAACTTCCTGGCTTACGCCGTATTCCGCCCCACAACCCCCCGAGAACTTGCGCCCTCGAGGTTTGGGCTGTTCCGCTTTCGCTCGCCGCTACTGACGGAATCGCAATTGCTTTCTCTTCCTCCGGGTACTGAGATGGTTCACTTCCCCGGGTTAGCTTCTCATCGCCTATGAATTCAGCGAAGGATCTTCCGGTATGACCCGGAAGGGGTTGCCCCATTCGGAAATCCCGGGATCAAAGCCTGTTTGCGGCTCCCCCGGGCTTATCGCAGCTTGCCACGTCCTTCATCGCCTCTGTGCGCCAAGGCATCCACCGTCCACCCTTAGTAGCTTGACCATAAAATACCTAAGACGCGTTGTCTGTATCTTGATTTACCCGATTCTTTTGTCAAAGACCGTGATCTCGTCGGATCAATTATGAATTTTGGAGCGCGCTCGCGTGAGCGAGCTCCAAAATTCATGGGTGGTGGAGCCGATCGGGTTCGAACCGACGACCTACGGCTTGCAAAGCCGCCGCTCTCCCAACTGAGCTACGGCCCCGTGACGGCCATGAGGCTGCCCGCGCCCGCCTTCGCGCAAGGCGCTCCGGCGGTGGCATCGCGCCATAGCTCGCTTTCGGCGAGCGACGGCGGATGGTGGGCCTGGGTAGATTCGAACTACCGACCTCACGCTTATCAGGCGTGCGCTCTAACCAACTGAGCTACAGGCCCAGAAAAGCGCGAGACGATCGACTTCCATCTGAAAAGATCCGGTTCGCCTTCGGGCGGGACCGATTCCCTGGAAACTGAATCGAGGAGGCCGACGATCGACCTTAGGTGTCGAGACCGCGACAGAGACTCTCGAGAGAGCTCCGTGCGACTCATTCCCTTAGAAAGGAGGTGATCCAGCCGCAGGTTCTCCTACAGCTACCTTGTTACGACTTCACCCCAATCACCGACCATACCATGGGCAGCTGCCTCCCTTGCGGGTTGGCACACCGACTTCCGGTACAGCCGACTTTCGTGATGTGACGGGCGGTGTGTACAAGGCCCGGGAACGTATTCACCCCGGCGTGCTGATCCGGGATTACTAGCGATTCCAGCTTCATGCAGTCGAGTTGCAGACTGCAATCCGTACTTAGGATGGTTTTTTGGGATTAGCTCTGCCTCGCGGCTTTGCAACCCTTTGTACCGCCCATTGTAGCACGTGTGTAGCCCTGGACATAAAGGCCATGCGGACTTGACGTCATCCCCACCTTCCTCCCCGATTTCCGGGGCAGTCTCCTTAGAGTGCCCGACTTGACTCGCTGGCAACTAGGGATAGGGGTTGCGCTCGTTGCGGGACTTAACCCAACATCTCACGACACGAGCTGACGACAGCCATGCAGCACCTCTATGGCGGCTCCCGAAGGAGAGACTCTGTTTCTAGAGCTGTCCACCACAGTTCAAGCCCAGGTAAGGTTCTGCGCGTTGCATCGAATTAAACCACATGCTCCACCGCTTGTGCGGGCCCCCGTCAATTCCTTTGAGTTTCAGCCTTGC
>DATFVB010000325.1 GCA_035260525.1 Thermoanaerobaculia bacterium | reverse complement strand
CTCCTCGCCGCGCCGATTGCTCTTCTTTCCGCGTGCAGCATTCTCCACGCGCCCCCGGAGCATCTGTCGATCGCGCCTCCCGGCCTCGCCTCCCCGGTGACCGACGGATGGCCGGACGGCGCCCCCTCCGATCCCGTCGCGGCGGCGGTTTTCGAGCAGATCAACGCGGACCGCGCGCACGCGGGACTGCCGCCCGTCGCGTGGGACCCGAAGGCGGCCGATCTCGCGACGAAGTACACGCGGGAACAGATCCGCCAGGGCACGGTCGGCCACTTCCTCCTCGACGGCGTCCCGCCCTACGCGCGCCTGTCCCGGACCGGCGATCTCGGGGTGGGCGCCGAGAACGCCGTCGCCTACATCTCGACGGGGGACCGGCTCGACGAACCCCCTCTCGACCTCGCCCTTCGCGGTGAGCGCGAGATGCTCTCCGAAAAGCCGCCCGCCGACGGCCACCGGCGCGCCATCCTCGATCCGGCCGCGACGCACGTGGGGGTCGGATGGTCGGCCGCGGGGAGCGACTTCCGTATGGCGGAGGAATTCACCTCCCGGCGCTACGTCCATCTCGACGTCTCGCCGATTTCGCGGTACGCCTCGGCGATCCGCGTGCGCGGGCAGGCGCTTCCGGGGATGAGGATCGCGTACGTTTCGGTCGCGCGCCAGCCGTTCCCGTCGCCGATCTCGCTCACCGAAGCGAACTCGCGCCATTCCTATTCATACCCGTCGCCGCGTTTCGTCCTCGTTCCCGCCGCGTCGCCGTCCGTCGCGTTCGGGCTCGCGAACCGCCGGTGCCTGGTCCCCTCCGTTCACGGGCGGTTCTCGTTCGCATACCAGGCCGACGAGCCGGGCATGTGGACGTTCATCCTCTATTTCCAGCGCAGGGGAGAGCGGGAGCCGGCGCCGGGCGGATCGTTCACGGTCTGGGTGGACGAGGCGACTTCCGCGGCCGTTCGCTCCTGACCGCTTCGCCGGCCGAGGCATCGTGAAAAGGAGCCGCGTTCACTCCCACGCGCGCGGAGTCGTCCTTTCGGTGTCCTGTGCCGCGGCCCTCGCCGCCTGCGCCGCGGCCCGGCGCGACTCCGCTCCCCTGTCGATCACTCTCCCGGACCTCTCCGCGGCGCTCGAAGACCGCTTCCCGCGCGGCGGCGCACCCGCCGACCCGGTTTCGGGGGCGCTCTTTTCCCGGATCAACCGGGACCGCGCCGCGCACGGCCTCGCGCCCGTGCTCTGGGACGAGGCCGCGGCCGCTCTCGCCCGCCGGACGACGCGCCGGCAGATCGCGGAGAGGACGAACGGGCATTTCCTCCTCGACGGCCTCCCGCCGTACGCCCGGCTCTCGGGCGGCGGCGACTTCGGGATGGGACGCGAGAACGCCGCCGCCTTCATGTCGGAGGCGGGACGCCTGCACGAGCCGGCGGAAGCGCTCGCCCTGCGCGCGCAGGCGGAGATGATGAAGGAGACCCCGCCGAAGGACAGCCATCGCCGCACGATCCTCGACCCCGAAGCGACGCACGTCGGGATCGGATGGGCCGAGCAGGGCGGAGAACTCCGCCTGGCGGCGGAATTCACGGCCCGCGGCTACGAGAGACTCCGCGTGCGGCGAGGCGGGCGAGCCGCGTCGATCGAGGTCGACGGCGAGGCGCGGCCCGGCGCCCTCCTCCGGTACGCGACGGTCGCGCGCGAAGCGGTTCCGACACCGATCTCCCGGCGCGAGGCGAATGGACGGGAGTCGTATTCGTATCCGGCGCCGCGGCTGATGATCCTGCCCGAAGGGAGCCGCGAGCGCGGCGTCGGCATCCGGACCGTGCATCGCCTCTCCCTCGGGCCGGGAGCCGCTTTCTTTTTCTCCTACGATTTCGACGCGCCGGGGCTCTGGACGTTCGTCCTCTATTTCCAGCGCCGGGGTCCGGGGACGCCGGAAGCGGGAGCCTCGATCTCGGTGCGGGTGACGGGAAGACGCGCAGGACCTTGAAGCCGTGCGCGCGGACGGTCAGCGGGACGCGCCCCGCGCGGGAACGGCCGGAATCGCGGCGGAAATCGGGCACGGACGCGCGCGCAACGGCGCCTCGAATTCGTAGGCGCCGACGTCGACCGAGCCGTCCGCGCGGCGCGCCCGCCCGTCGGCGTCCACGCAGGGAGCGGCCGATGCCAGACCCCTCCCGATCGCGCCGCTGCCGGCGCGCAGGTGGAAGTCCCCCCGCGCCGGGTCGATGAAGGCCGGGTCGCCGGAGAAATTCCCGTCGCGGCCGACGAAGCGCGGGTCTCTCAGGATCGAGTGCGTGACGAGGGACGGCACGGCGTCTCCCGCGAAGGCGGCTCCGTCCCCGGCGAAGATCGTGTTGGCGATCTCGATGCCCGAGACCGAATTCCCGCCGGCTCCGTAAGAGTCGGCGTAGAAAGCCACTCCCGAGCGGCCGGCGCCCGACGCCATGGTGTCGTTGACGATGCGGACGTTCTCGATGCGATTCCCCGTCGATCCCGTTCCCGAGCCCGCTTCGCCGCCGACCGCGAAACCACGTTCCCCCCAGACGACGTCGTCGACGACGTCCACGTCGCGCACGACGAGCCCGGTCGCGCCGCTCCCTCCGGCGAGGAAGTAGATCGCGGCAGCATCCCCGCCCCGGATCCGGTTGCGCGCGAGGAGGATCCCCTCCACGACTCCGTCGGTCGACGGCGGGCGGTCGAGGCGGGCCCCCGAGATCGCCGCGACCGCGATTCCGTTGTCGAAGAAGTCGTTTCCGGTGACGGCGACCCCGGAGACGCGGTTGCCGCCTCCTTCGACCCCGATTCGCACGCCGATCGCGTTCCCGCGAAACGTGTTGCCGTCCACGGCCACCTCGCCGACCGCCCCCGCCGTCCCGCCCGCTTCGCACAGGACCGCCGCGACGTCGCCCCCGAAATCGAGAAACGAGTTCCGGGCGATCGTCACACCCTCGACCCTCGCGCCGGACGACTCCTCCGCGGTGCCGATCGACACGGCGTGGCCCACGTCCACGGCCCCCCCTCCTTCGAAGACGTCGTCCTCGATCCGGACGTCGCTCACCGTGGCCGAACCGGGCGCGTCGGGCCGGCCGGCGAAAACGTAGAACACGGCCCCGCGGCTCCCGATCAACCGGAGCCCTGCCGCACGGAAATGAGACGCGAACACCGAGATCGGGGAGCCGGAGACCGTCACGAGGGCCCGGCCGGACGCGTCGATCGGTCCCAGGATCGAAATCCCCTCCCTCGTGACCGGCGGAAGGTCGCTCGTCAGCGCGATCGTCCGCCCCGAGAGGGAAGGATCGATCGTGATCGCCGTCGGTCCCGCCGCCCCGTCGGCTGCGGTCAGCGCCTCTCGCAGCGAGATCCCGTCCGGCCCCGGAGCCGCTCCAAGGGCGGCCGGGCTCGAGACGTCGCCGTTGACGACGTCGTTGGCCGTGGTGACGATGAGGTCGTCGCCCCGCGCGGCGCCGGCGACCGCCGCGGCCGCGAGCAGGGCGATGCCCAAGCGCAGGACGGCCGGAAAATTCCCGGGATGGGTCATCGGCCGCGCGCGAACTCCGCGAACCGCTCCATCCCCTTCTCGATCTCTTCCCGCGCCGCCGCGAACGAGAAGCGGATGTAGCGATCGTCGCCGAACGCGATCCCCGGGACAGACGCGACGCGTCCCCGCTCGAGCAGGAGCTGCGAGAATTCCTCCGAGCCCGCCGCACCGGACCGAGGAAAGAGCGCCGAGACGTCCGCGAACGCGTAGAAGGCGCCGTCGGGAGCGGGGCACTCGACTCCCGGAACGGCGTTCAGGGCGGCGGTGACGAGCTTTCTCCGGAGCGCGTACTCGGCGAGCATCGCGTCGACCGACTCTTTCGCCCGTTCGAGCTCGGTCAGCGCGGCGAGCGCCGCCGCCTGAGAGATCGACGAGGCGTTCGAGGTCGAGTGGCTCTGGTATCCGGACATCGCGGCGATCACGTCCTTCGGCGCGACCGCCCAGCCGAGCCGCCAGCCCGTCATCGCGAACGTCTTGGAGGCCGCTCCCGAGATCAGCACGTGGTCGGCGTGCGCGGCCCAGTCGTCGGCCGGAGAAGCGTGGCGGCGGCCGTCGTAGAGGAAGAGCTCGTAGCACTCGTCGTAGAGGACGAAGATCCGCCGTTCCTTCGTCCACGCGAGGATCCTCGCGAGCTCGCCCTCCTCGATCGCCGCGCCCGTCGGGTTGTTGGGCGAGTTCAAGATCAGGCCGCGCGTGCGCTCGGAGAACGCCGGGATCAGGTCGTCGAGCGCCGGGCGGAAGCCGTTCTCGCGCCGCGAAGGAGCGAAGACCGGCGTGGCGCCCGAGAGCCGAATCATTTCCGGGAAGGACACCCAGTACGGCGCCGGCACGAGGACCTCGTCCCCCTCCTCGAAGAGCACCTGGCAGGCCTCGAAGAGCGCCTGTTTGCCCCCCGCGGTGACGATGACCTGCGACGGTTCGGCGTCGACTCCGCGCCGTCGGAATTTTTCGGCGATCGCCTCGCGCAGGGCGGGCTCTCCGGGCGTCTCGGTATAGCGCGTCCGGTCCGCCTCGATCGCCTCGATGCCGGCCTCTTTCACGAAACGGGGGGTCGGAAAGTCCGGCTCGCCCACGCCGAGGTCGACGACGTCGACGCCGCGCCGGCGCAGGTCGGCCAGCGTGCGCGAGACGGCGAGCGTCGGAGACGGGCGGATCTCCCGGGCGCGCCGCGTCAGCCGCGGCGCGGTTGGGACGGGGACTCTCACGGGCGGACCTGCGCGGAAAAAGCTCCGTTCTTCACCGGGAAAATTTATCACGCCCGGCGCGCGCGCCACGTGCGCGCGAACGCGGAAAACGCCGTCCACTTCTTGCGGCCGACGAGGACGAGGACGACCTCCCAGACGCACCAGGCGCCGTAGACGCCGATCATCGCGTTGCGCGTGGACGGGAAGAGGAACTGGACGAGCCAGAAGAGGAAGAGCACCGCCGCTTCGTAGGCGGAGAGAGACATCGACGCGAGCAGCAGCCA
>DATFVB010000324.1 GCA_035260525.1 Thermoanaerobaculia bacterium | reverse complement strand
CGAGCTCGACGGCGGAGAGCATTCGGACCCCGACAAGGAGAAATACGATCGGAATCGGACTTCGGAGCTCGAACGGATGGGATTCAGGGAGCTGCGCTTTTGGAACAACGCTGTTCTCGAGAACCTTCCGGGTGTGCTCGGCATCATTGAGGGAGCATTGAAGGCTTCGCCCGCCCCCTCACCCGCGGCTTCGCCGCGACCTCTCCCACCAGGGGAGAGGTGAGCGTCGCCTCGCGCCACGGGAGCGGAGCGCAGGCGCTCGGCCGACGGTTCAGTAGAAGGTGGTCTCGACCTCGGTGACGAGGTGATCCCTCAGGTTGATCACGATCTTCCCGTCCCTGTACAGGTAGGTCCAGTGGCCCGAGACGATCTGCCCGCGGCTTTCGAGCTTCTCCGAGGGCGCGCCGAGAGCGGCGGAGAGATCCGATTCCTTCATGCCCTGCCGGATCTTCTCCCGGTTGTCGTACGTCCTTCCCGGAACCACGCCCCGGGACGCCTGGGCGAGGTCGAAGCGGCCCGGGACGACGGCGTCGTTCTTTCCGCCGCAAGCGGCGAACAAGGACACGACGACCGCGAGCAGCATGCAGCCGGTCAGCCGCCCGATCGCCCCGGGAGCGCCCTCACTCGCGCTCGCTCGCGCTCGCTTGCCCTCTCCCGCCTGCGCGGCCGAAGCCGCTTCGGCGCGGCGAAGGCCCGCGGGGAGAGGGGGGAAATCCGCGGGCCTCACGAGAACTCCTTCACTTCCGAAAGCAGCCGCTCGACTTCGCGGTAGAGCTTTCGGGCGCGGCCGGCCAGAGCGTCCCCCTTTTCGGCGAGGTCGACCGGAAGAAGCAGCGTCTGGCGCTCGATCTCCGCGAGCGCTCCGAGCGCGCGCCGCCGGTCGTCGACGATCTCCCGTTCCGGTTCGTCGGCGAGCGCGTCGGCGAGGCACGAGGGGATCGCAACGGCGGCCTTTCGCAGCGTCCGCGCGACGGCGGGCGCAACCGGTCTCGCCTCATCGGCGAGCGCGTACGCGGCCACGACCAGCTCCATGGCCTCGCGCCAGAGAGGGTGGTCCTTGTAGGCGGGGTGCGGCACCCGCGGATTATAATGTTCACCAGGATGACTGTCCCGAGCCGCAAGCCCGCCGAGAAGATCCTTCGGAATTCGAAGGGGAAGCAATTTGCCGTCGTACTTCCCCTCGTCAAGTACCGGCGATTGCTGGAAGATCTTCACGACCTGGCCGTCGTTGCCGAACGGCGAAGGGAGCGGACCCTCACCCTCACGGAGCTCCGGAAGCGCTTGAAATCCGATGCCCGGCTATGAGGTCAGGCTCAAATCGTCCGTCGAGAAGGACCTTCGCGATCTCCCGTCGAATGTGAAACGCCGCGTTCTCGAACGGATCGAGAGCTTGGCTGTCTCGCCGCTCCCGCGCGGGTCGGTCAAGCGGTCAGGGGCCGAACGACTTCATCGCCCTCGAGTCGGCGAGTATCGTATCGTCTACGAGGTCGATCACACCGCCAGGGAGATCAAGATCCATTACGTTCGCCATCGCAGAGATGCATATCGATCGCTTTGAGATGCGCGAACCTCCGCCTGATCCCGCCCCCGACTCTCTTTCCGGCTTCCGCGTCCTCGTCGTCGACGACGAGGAATCGATCCGCTTCGGCCTGTCCCGTCTCCTCGCGCAGCGCGGCGCGCAGACCGAAGCGGCTCCGTCGATCGGCGCCGCGGTCGCGCTCCTCGAGAAGTTCCGGCCCGACGCGATCCTCCTCGATCTGAAGCTCCCGGACGCGGAGGAGCTCTCGGGGCTGCGCCGCCTGCGGGAGGCGCGCCCCGACGCGCGCGTCGTCGTGATGACCGGGTTCGGCACGATCGAGAACGCGGTCGAGGCCGTCAAGATGGGCGCCGAGGACTTCCTGACCAAACCCGTTTCGACCGGGCATCTCTTCCACGTCCTCGGGAGGATCGCGGACGCGCAGCGCCTGGAACGGGAGAACCGCGCGCTCAAGCGCGAGATCGACCGCTCGGCGCCGGAGCTCTTCTGGGGCGAGTCGCCGGCGATCTCCACCCTCCTGTCGGAAGCCAAGAGGGTCGCGCGTTCGGACGCGCTGGTCGTCCTGACCGGGGAGAGCGGGACCGGCAAGGGGGCTCTCGCGCGGCAGATCCACCGCTGGAGCGCGCGGTCGGCGGCGCCCTTCGTCAACGTCAACTGCGCGGGGCTCTCCCGCGACCTCCTCGAGTCCGAGCTCTTCGGCCACGAGAAGGGGGCCTTCACCGGCGCCGCGTCGGCCAAGCCGGGACTCTTCGAGCTCGCCCACCGCGGCACGCTCTTCCTCGACGAGGTCGCCGAGATCGACCTCTCTCTCCAGGCGCGGCTGCTCAAGGCGATCGAGGAAAAGCGGTTCCATCGTGTCGGCGGGATCGCCGAGCGGGTCGTCGACGTCCGGGTGATCGTCGCGACCAACCGGGACCTCAAGGCCGAGGTCGCGGCGGGGCGTTTCCGCCAGGACCTCTATTTTCGGATGAACGTCCTCGAGCTTCTCCTGCCTCCGTTGCGCGAGCGCCCGGGCGACGCGCCGCTCCTCGCGGCGCGCTTCCTCGTGGAGTTCGACGCGAAAGCGGGGCATTCCCAGGGGCGCGCCCTCACGGCGGCGGCGCAGCGCCTCCTTTCCGCTTATTCTTGGCCCGGCAACGTCCGCGAGGTGAGGAACCTCGCCGAGCGCATCTCGATCCTCGCGACCGACGCCACGATCGACGCCCCCGAGATCACGCGCCTCCTCGGTGTTCCTCGCGAAGCGTCCGGCAAGAGCGCGCTTCCGACGCTCGAGGAGAAGGAGCGCGAGTACGTCGCCGAGGTCCTCCGGCTGACCGGCGGCAACAAGTCCGCGGCGGCCGAGATCCTCGGAATCACCCGCGCGACGCTGTATGCGAAGCTGAAGGTCGTAGAGGAGTCTGCCGGCGATTGAGCCCGATCGCGAGCCTGGATCATTTCTGGCCATCGCCGTATAGAAATCGAACACCCCCGACCTGACACCCCGGACAGTCCCCTTCAGTTCGGTGCCATACATCCCAGCTACTTACGGGGTATCCGTAGGCGCCCGCGGCGCGGCATCGGACCTGCTTGTTCGATTGTCCAGTGCAGCTCGAGAACCGTCGAAGATGTCGAGGCTTCAGTCTCGTCGAAATGTTGATCGTGATGGCGATCATGGGGTTGATCCTCGCAATCGGCATTCCGTTCTTCGGGACGATCCTGCATCGCAGCCGCGTCGACGGCGTGGCACGGGAGATCGACATGACGGTGCTCGCCGCGCGCCTCCAGGCGATCAAGCGCGGGCAGAACGTCGGCGTCGTGCTCTCGACGGATCCGTCCTCGGCGATCGGCGCCTACAACACGGCGATCACGTTCGTCGATGCGAAACCGGACGGCGTTCTCGACACCAGCACCGTTCCGCCCGACGTCATCGTGCATTCCGATCTTCTCGACCCCGATGGCCATCGGGTGATCCTGCGGATCGACGATCCTGGCAAGCCCTCTCCTTCGACTTCCGCGGCTACGGCGTACATCGTGTTCACGCCCTTCGGGTCGGTCGGGAGCGGTGGGGACAAAGCGGTGTACGTGCTCGACACGCACTCGAACACCCTGCAGATCGCGGTAACGACACCGGCGACCGGAAAGATCGTCATGACGAAGCTGGTGCCCGGGGGAACTCCAACCTACGAGTTGCCTCCCTGGAAGTGGTATTGAGATGAAGAAACGCCGCCGCCTGTCCGGGTTCACGCTGGTCGAGGTGATCGTGTCGATGGGCCTCATGGCTCTCGCGATGCTCGCGATCGCCCCGCTCTTCGCCAATTCCATGAAAAGCAACGCGGTCGGCTGGGATTACTCGAGCCTGAACTCGCTCGCCAAGCAGCAGCTCGAAGAAATCCTCCAGTACTCGTTCACGGATGCCCGCCTCGCGGTTCCTGCCACCGCGACGTTCCAGAGCAAGCCCGGACAAGCGTATCGGCGCCCGCTCGTCGGCCCGTATGAGCTCGTCTACGTCGTCCGCGATTTTCCGTCGACGGCGTTACCGGCGCCCGGCGCGGTACCCGACATTGCCAACGCGGTCGACGACGGCAACCCGGCGTGGACGTTGTCTCCCGGCGTCAAGATGATCAGCGTGTACGTCGCGTCCGCGAGGAGCAGTCTGTCGGGCTCGACCTACGCGGAAGGCTCGAACACGATCGCCGGACTCTTCCCCGCCGGGTACCAGGGCAAGCAGATCCGCATGACCGCTTACAAGTCTCCATAGGACGACGACGATGGGAAGGAAACACGGCAGCCGCGGCTTTTCCCTGATCGAGCTCCTCGTCTCGCTGGTGATCGTCGTGATCGTGATCGTCGCGATGGCCACGCTTTTCGACAGGAGCAACCGGATGGCGAAGGCGGAGACCTCCGTCACCGACGCCCAGCAGAGCGCCCGGTACGGCTCGTACCAGCTCGTCCGGGAGGCCCGCATGGCAGGCGCCGGCGGCATCTCGGCGAGTGTGGCTGACGGCGGGACCTTCCGGCAGCTCGCGGTTTCGCTCAACCTCGGCTCGACGCATTGGGGCACGAGCGCCGATTTCGACTCGAACGACATCAACTCCACCAACGACACGGTCTGCATCGGCGGCCCTTGCGATTCGAACGGAGCCCACCACGTGCGGGCGGGCACGGACCTCCTCCACGTGCGCGGCGTGCTGCTGAATTCCGTCTACGATCTCGGATCCGGGAGTTGGGCGCCCCCGGCGAGCGGAACGACCGGGACGCTGGTGATCCAGCCGTGCACGAAGTTCCAGGATGCGGCCGCCGATCCGACGAGCGCGTGCTACCCGTATGGCTCCAACGACATGTCGCTGTTTCCCGTGGGAGGCGCGACCCAGCCGAGCGAGGGCCGGCTGTTCGTGATGACGGATCTCCTCGGCAACGCGGGCGTCGGCAAGATCACCCGCGCGGACCCGGTGACGGTCTCGGTCGGATCGGGTTCCGGGACGAAGGCCACGCTCACGATCGACGTGGGAAGCTCGGCGTCGCCCGACACGGTCTACTGGCAGACGATCACGCAGAACGGCGCGTTCCCGACGGGCCTCAACACGCCGTCTCGCGGAGGAATCCTCGACGACCGCGTCTTCTTCGTCGACGACGGCCCCAAGAAAGGCCAGGACTGCACCCCCGCGAACGCGACGCTTTCGCCCGGCCCGTGCCATCCGCAGCTCGCGGTCGCGGACTGGGTCGATGGCGATGCGGCGGGCACGCCGTTCTCGACCGCGACGGTGACTCCGGTCGCCGACGACGTCGAAGACCTCCAGGTCGCTTATGGGATCGATTTCTACGACGCCGTCGCGGGCACGGGTTCCTTCACGGGCGCTGCCCCGGTGAGAACGGATCCGGTGACGGGTCTCCCGCTCAAGTATCCGTCCGACGGGTCGATCTCGATCACGAACCAGACGGACTTCGGCAACGCCGTGACGGCGGCCCGCGGATCCACGATCCCGGCGGCCGGCGTGGACGCCTCCGAATCGGCGACGGCGGGCGCGGACGAATGGCTCTGGAACGTGACGGGGGAGCCGACGAGCGGCACGCTCGACCGGACTTCGGACCTTTCGAGGCTGAAGGCGATCGAGGTCTCGATCGTCACCAAGGGGCAGAATCCCGACCCGCAATACAAGGGGCCGAATGCTCAGACTTTCCCGCAGATGGACAGCCTCGCGAAGACCGTCTCACAGATCACGAAGACCGCGGGGGGAGCGCTCGTCCCGATGGCCTATCACCGCCGGAACGTCACGGTCCGCGTCCAGCTACGCAATTTCGCCCTTCAATAGGAAAACGACGATGCGACGAGCTCACCCCTGCAAGTCCCGGTTCCGTCGCGATCCCGAGCGCGGCGCGGCCTTCATCCTCACGATCCTCGTCATGTTCATCCTGACGATCCTCGGGCTCGCGCTGCTCTTCTCGACGACGACGGAGTTCCAGATCGCGGGCGCCGAGGCGACCGTCAACAAGACGTTCTACGCCGCCGATTCCGGGATCCAGTACGCGTACCTCCAGGGGAAGCACGCCACGTACGAGGGCACCGGCACCCTGAACAGCTGCGGCGGCGCGAAGGCGGCCTTCTGGTGCTTCGACCTTCCCGACCTGATGCCCGGAAGCACGACGCACACGCTCTCCGTCGAGGTTTCCCCGTTCCGGCTGAACGACTTCAAGCTCGACCCCGGGAGCGAGATCAACGTCGACTCGACGCCGCTCTATGACAAGGGATACAGCCTCTCGAGCGTCGCGACCGACGCCTTCCTCAATTCGCAGAAGCAGATCACCGTCGACTTCGTCATCGGGCCTGTCCCGTTGAGCGTCGAAGACGTGGGCCATTAAGAGAAAGGGCGCGCCATGTCCAGATTCCGCCTTCTTTCGTCCGCCGTGCTCACCGCGGCTCTTTTGGTTCCCGCGCTGTCTCGCGGAGACGACCGCCAGCTCCTGATCGAGAAGAAGCCGGCGCCGCCGAACGTGATGCTGATCATCTCGAACACGACGACGATGGCGAACCTCCCCTCGACGACGACGCTTGACCCGCTCGGGGGCGTCGACGGCACGAACTCGAAGATGGGGCAGGGGAAGTACGCGATCACGAAGGTCGTCAAGAACGTCGCCGCCGGATGCGCCGCGGGGACGGGCGGATGCATCAACTGGGGGATTTCCTCCTTCTCATACACACGCGCGGACCTGGCGAGCGGCAAGAAGCACTTCATCTTCGAGCCGGACGCGGACGTTGCGCTCACGTACTCGGGGTTCACGTTGACGATTCCCGCACACACGAAATTCAACTTCGGAGGGGCGAGCTTCCCTTCCAACCAGACGAAGACGTACAACGGGAATCAGTATTCGGTGCTCGCCTGGAGCGGGACGAACCTCACGAACGGAACCGGGACGATCACGGATCCTTCCCTGGCCGCGCGGACGTACTTCTATCCGTCGGCGCCCCAGAATGCCACCGATACCGCCCATCTCCCGTTCGGAGGCTCCGACGGGGCGAAGAGGATTCTGATCACCGGCATCCCTTCGAGCTCGAACGCGAACGGCGATCCCGCCGCGGAGATGACGGTGAGGATCACGGGGACGAGTCCCTCCGGGATCACGCCTTACGCGATCATCAGAGGAAGCCAGTCCTTCACGGTGACGTTCACGGTCGGCAAGTGCACGGGAGGCAGCAACCCGACGGCGCCGTGCGATCCGACCGGGCTGGGCAGCTTACAGAGCTACACGGCGAACTTCGTCGTTCCCCCCGAATATTGCGCGGAAAACGACTCGTCCTGCGGCTTTCCGCAGCTCTTCGGCTACGGCGTTGACGTCGGGCGCGAGATCGGCTGGGTCTCGGTGCCGAAGGTCGACAACAATCAGACGGTTCTCGATTGGAGCGGGAACAACAGCTCCGGCAACGCGTCGGGCTGGATGCAGCAGTCCAACAACAATCCGCAGCCGATCGTTCTGATTCCGCACGATTACCAGCCGTGGCTGCCTTACATCAGCGGCCCGGGGGGGAAGCCGTCGAGCGCCCAGCAGACGTATGAGCAGGATCCGAACCCGTGCATCCTGCGGGCGCTACGGCCGACCGCCTCGGTGGTGCACGTCGGGTCGTCGACGGCGACGTATTCGGAGTCGGACGACTTCCCGATTTGGGACGTCTCGAAGAGTCCGCAGAACCTGAACAGCCTCCCCAACTCGTCGGCCTGCGACCTCGAGACCGACGGCTACTATCAGACGGGCTCGCACATCATCGGCAACCCGGACAGCAGCGCCGCGAACTTGTACAACTACACGTACCAGAACACCACGAACAACCGGATGATCTTTCCGATCTTCCCGACCTCGAACGGGAACGTCGCGCCGCTCCAGGGCGTGATGACCAACGTCTTCCAGTACTTCAATGGCGCCAATCAGCCGAACGTCTCGGGGACAGGCTGCGCGACGAACAGCATGGTCGACAACTTCTGCGGCGCCAAGCGCATCGACGACCCGCGGAAGGACTGCCGCAACGCCGCGGTCATCCTCATCACCGACTCGTTCCAGGCGCAGTCGGCGGTCACGCAGGCGGACGTCTCGCCGCTCGCGGCGATCAACGTGCCCGTGTACGTCGTCGGTTTCGGGATCAACTCGGGCGACCTCGGGCCGACGAACGTCTGCACGATTCCCGATGGAAGCGGCGGCCAGCGGGGAGGCAACCGCGGCGAGTGCATCGCGCTCTGGTCCGGCGCGACGATCGTCTCTTCCGACAAAGTCACGATCGAGCGGCAGGGGTACTTCAGCGCGAACAACGCGAGCGACCTGATCGCGGCGCTGACCTCGATCGCGAACCTGCTGAACGAAGAGACGCGCGACTTCGCCACCGCGACGATCCCGTCGGTTTCCGCGACTTCGGAAGGGCTCGCGTACCTCTCGGAGTTCAATCCCCAGAACGAGCATTCGATCTGGTCGGGCCACCTGCGGGCCTTCGTTCTCGATCCGACGAGCGGCCTCGTCCAGTCGACCGGCGGCGGATTTCCGTTGCTCACGGCGTACAAGTTCGGCACCGGCTCGACCGCACCGAGCGGCAGCCTCGTCTGGGACGCCGGCAACACCGGGCAGGACGCGCGGCCGACGACGAGCGACATCGGGGTGGTCGGGTTGCTCGACAAGAACACGTACGTGAATCCGACGCAGACCCTGACCGCGGGCGCGCAGTGGAGCAACGACAACCCGCATGATCAGGCCAACGCCACGGGAAAGTTCGGCCGGAACCTCTTCTTCGGATTGAAACCAGGAGAGGGAGGCTGCACCTCGGGATCGTATGAGTGCCTGGTCCAGATCC
>DATFVB010000323.1 GCA_035260525.1 Thermoanaerobaculia bacterium | reverse complement strand
CAATCCGGAGTAGTAGGCCTCCGCGATCGGATCGCAGAAGCTCGTCACGTCCGTGAAGGGCAGCCCGAAGCTCGCGCAATCTGCGAGCACGCGGACACCCGCCCCGACGAAGAAAATCGTCGCCCACGCGGCAGCCACAAGACGGAGAACTCGACCGTTCCCTCTCGACTTCATTTTTTCCTCGCTTTCCGCTCGTTAGTTAGGGGAGCACCCGGGCCTTCGAGAACCCGACGACCCAAGACTCGACCGATCAATACCGCCCGACCTCGCCAGAGCCATGAAAGCTCACCCAAAAGTTGACCCCATCGCTGCACGCCCCAAATGGGCTAGACGCGCCTGGCGTGGAAGGGTTTCCAATGATACTCAGATCGGTGGCCTTGAAAAGCGATAGGCCCCGCGGGCGCGCTCTCGCCGAGGATCTTCTCGACGACGTCGCGCGCCGAGTAGGTCTCCTGGCCGGGAGGGATGAAGCGCGCGATCGTCCGCAGGTCGTCGCCGGCCGTCACGAGAGGCAATTCCGGCAGGCCGTGCCGCAGCTGGCCCATGCCGATGTTCGCCATGAGCGCGTTGCAGAGGCATTTCCGTCCGAAGGTGTCCTCGACGGCCCCGCCCTTTCGCCCGTACAGTTCGACCGGCTCGGCGGAACAGCGAAAACCGATCGTCCGGTCCTCCTTGCGATACGCCTCGCGGAGGAACCCGAGGTCGCAGACACGGTCGCGCGCTTCGTACACGTCCGCTTCCGAGAGGCTGTCGTCGATCCGGGCGACCTTGAAGGGAAATCCGGTCGGCGAAGCGAGCGGGTCCGTGTGAACGCGCGTGGCGCCGTCCACCGACTGGCGCAACAGCTCGCGGCGGAGGTCTTCGCGCAGGCCCGACTCGTCGCAGAGCGCGAAGGCGGTTCCGACTTGCACGCCGGCCGCGCCGAGCGCCAGAGCCTCGCGCAGACGCTCCTGGGACGCCATGCCGCCGGCGATCCAGAACGGTTTGCCGAGCTCGCCGATGCGGCGCAGGTCGACCGCGTCCTTTTCGCCGTAGACGGGCTGTCCTTCCGCGTCGAGCAGCCCCTTGGCACGCGGGGGGGCGTTGTGCCCGCCGGCGGCCGGATTCTCGACGACGAACCCGTCGACGGACCCGTTGGCGCGGCGGAGCATCGTCGTCGCGAGCACGTTGGAGGAAACGATCGAAAGAAACCAGGGCCGCCGGAGCGGCGGCAGGTCGATGTCGACGTAGTCGCGCGGGTCGAACGAAAGTGTGGCGGTTTCCCCGTCCCTCGTCCCCGTGACCGTCACGTCGTACGTGGCCTTCTCGTGATGGACGAACCGGTCGAGGACCCCCGGGATCTTCGTCGGGATTCCGGCGCCCATCAGCACGAATGCGGCGCCGGCGAGCATCGCCCCGTAGATCGACGCGAGATGCGGAAGCTGGATTTTTTCGAGGTAGTTCACGCCGACCGGCTGGTCGTGCCCTTCCCGCGCCAGATACACCTCGACGAAGTTGCCGACGATGCAGAGCTCGAGCAGGGAGCGAACGGAATCGAGCGAGTGCATCGGGACGGTGGCGTACGGCGCGTCGGCGGCCTTCCCTCCGGGGATGAAGAACTTCTCGAGGATCCGGTCCGCCATCGTCGTGATCGGAAAACACGCGAGGGCCCGGCGAACGCTGCCGTCCGGATCGCCGTCCTGCAGGCGGCGGGGGAGGATGACGTCGAGCGCGATCCCCGAGATGACGCCGAGCTGACCGAGGGAGGACACGGCGCGCGCGAGCTTCCACGAGGAGACCCCGGCGCCCATGCCGCCCTGGATGATCCTCGGCCACCCGGTCACGAAACGCGCCGCCCTTCGAGGCTCACGACGCCCCGGAGAGGGGCGGTATGTCAAGCATCTAAACAGTATACGCCGCCGGTTCGGTGCCTGGAGCTCTCTCGTGAGTCGAATGCATCACATCGCGACGCGCTTCGTGCCGGTAAACTCAAATCAGGATCGCGGGCAGATTCAAAGGACTGACATGACGTTTTTCGCCGGGAAGCGGCTGGGTCCGCACGAGGCGCTGTCGCCGTCGCTCGCCCCGGCGAGCCATGGCGCGGCCATGGGGCTTCAATGACTCTCTCCCCCGGCACCCGCCTGGGGCCCTACGAAGTCCTCTCGGTCCTCGGCGCGGGCGGCATGGGCGAGGTCTATCGGGCGCGCGATACGCGGCTCGGGCGGGACGTGGCGGTCAAGGTGCTGCCGGAGGAGCTCGCGCACGACCCGGAGCGGCTGCGGCTTCGAAGGGGAAGCGCGCGCCGCGTCGGCCCTATCGGATCCGCACATCGTGGCAG
>DATFVB010000322.1 GCA_035260525.1 Thermoanaerobaculia bacterium | reverse complement strand
CGCTCCCGCATCGCGGAGCTTTCGCCTCGGTGACTTCGGGCGAAAGCTTTCCGCGATGCGAAAGGCCCGAGCTACCTGGGTCATCGAGTAATGCCGGGCCGGCGGCCCGCATCCCGTCCGCCTTCGCCGAGGCTTCGGCGGATCAGGGCCCCGACTGCGCCGTTGCTTCCGATGAGGTGCTCGGCAATCAACCCGCCATAGCTCGTCAGAGCGACGGCGGGCCGGGCTCGCGCCTGGCCGCGCCTCGACGTCGAACCAACTGAGATCGACCGTCTCATGATTTCGAGGGCTGGCGCGGCGACTTGTCGCGCCGAAGCGAAGAGAAGGCAGGTGTATCGAGCAACGTATCCAGCGTGCCGCACGGAGCCATTCTCCAGGATGCCGGGGCGCGAAGCGGCGCGGGGCTCTCGCGGCAACGAAGGCGTCCGATGCCAGGCCAGCGCGAATCGGCGCATCGCGCGCATCCGCTATACTGCCCCCCCACGTGCCCCGCCGTAACGACATCGAATCGATCCTCGTGATCGGAAGCGGACCGATCGTCATCGGCCAGGCTTGCGAGTTCGACTATTCGGGAACGCAGGCCGTGAAGGCGCTCAAGCGCGAGGGCTACCGGGTGGCGCTCGTCAACTCGAATCCCGCGACGATCATGACCGACCCGGAGCTCGCCGACGCCACCTACGTCGAGCCCCTCACTCCGGCGACGGTCGCGCGGATCGTCGAGCGGGAGAAGCCGGATGCGATCCTTCCGACCGTCGGCGGACAGACGGCGATCAACCTCGCCCTCGCGCTCTCGGACTCGGGCCTCCTCGAGAAGCTCGGCATCGAGCTGATCGGCGCGAAGGAGGAGGCGATGCGCCTGGCGGAGGACCGCGACCTCTTCAAGAAGGCGATGATCGAGATCGGGGCCGACGTCGCCCGATCGGAGACCGCCCGCAGCGTCGAGGACGCGGAGCGCATCGCCGGCCTGCTCGGTTTCCCGCTCGTCATCCGCCCGTCGTTCACTCTCGGGGGGTCGGGCGGGGGGATCGCCGGGGATCCCGACACCTTCCGGCGGCTCGTGCGCCACGGCCTGTCCGAATCGCCCTCGCACGAGGTCCTGATCGAGGAATCGCTCCTCGGCTGGAAGGAGTTCGAGCTCGAGGTGATGCGCGACCTGCAGGACAACGTGATCATCGTCTGCTCGATTGAGAACTTCGATCCGATGGGCGTCCACACGGGGGACTCGATCACCGTGGCTCCGCAGATGACCCTGTCGGACCGCGAGTACCAGGCGATGCGCGACGAGGCGAAGGCGGTGATCCGCCGCGTCGGCGTCGAGACCGGAGGCTCGAACATCCAGTTCGCGGTGAACCCGGCGACGGGCAGAAGGGTGATCATCGAGATGAACCCGCGCGTCTCGCGCTCCTCCGCGCTCGCGTCGAAGGCGACCGGCTTCCCGATCGCGAAGATGGCCGCGCTCCTGTCGGTGGGCTATACCCTCGCCGAGATCCCGAACGACATCACGAAGAAGACGCCGGCGTGCTTCGAGCCCTCGCTCGACTACGTCGTCGTCAAGATTCCCCGCTGGACCTTCGAGAAGTTCCCGAAGGCCGATTCCCGGCTGACGATCCAGATGAAATCGGTCGGCGAGGCGATGGCGATCGGCCGGACGTTTTCGGAGGCGCTCGGAAAGGCGATCCGGTCGCTCGAGATCGACCGCCACGGCCTCGACGACGGCGGCCCCGACCTTCCGCGGGAGGACGTCGCGGCGCGGCTCGCCACACCCACGCCGGAGCGGCTCTTCCACCTGCGGCGCGGCTTCCGGACGGGGATGTCGATCGAGGAGATGCACGCGATCACCGGGATCGACCCGTGGTTCCTGGCGCAGATCCGCGAGACGATCGACCGGGAGCCGGCGCTCGCCGACCCGGCGCGCGCCGGCGACCCGGAGCTCCTCCGCGTCGCGAAGCGTTCGGGGTACTCCGACCGGGCGATCGCGCGTCTGCGGGGTGGCGCCGAGGACGACGTGCGGCGCTTCCGTCTCGCGCACGGGATCCGACCCGTGTACAAGAGGATCGACACGTGCGCGGCCGAGTTCGACGCCGAGACGCCGTACTTCTACTCGACCTACGAAACGGAGAACGAGTCGCTGCGGACGCCGAAGCGGAAGATCGCGATCCTCGGCGGCGGTCCGAACCGCATCGGGCAGGGAATCGAGTTCGATTACTGCTGCGTCCACGCCTCCTACGCGCTGCGGGACGCGGGGTACGAGACGGTCATGATCAACTGCAACCCGGAGACGGTCTCGACCGACTACGACACCTCCGACCGTCTCTATTTCGAGCCGCTGACGTTCGAGGACGTCGCCGAGGTCCTCGACAACGAGAAGCCCGAGGGCGTTCTCGTGCAGTTCGGCGGGCAGACGCCGTTGAAGCTCGCGCGCCGCCTCGAGGCCGCCGGGTTCCCGATCGCGGGAACGAGCCCCGACTCGATCGACCTCGCGGAGGACCGCGTCCGGTTCGGGGGGCTGCTCGGCGAGCTCGGGCTGCTGGCGCCGGCGCATGCGGAGGCGCTCTCGAAGGAGGAGGCGATCGCGGCCGCGCGGCGGCTCGGCTACCCGCTCATCGTCCGTCCGTCCTACGTTCTCGGGGGACGCGCGATGGCGGTCGTTTTCGACGACGGCGCGCTGGCGATCTTCATGGAGCGGGCGCGCGAGGTCTCGCCGGAGCACCCGGTCTTCCTCGACCGCTTTCTCGACGACGCGGTCGAGCTCGACGTCGACTGCCTCTCCGACGGCGAAGACGTCTGGATCGGCGGCGTCCAGCAGCACATCGAGGAAGCCGGGATCCACTCGGGAGACTCCTACTCGGTGCTCCCGCCGTGGAAGATCGCCGCCGGCGACCTCGCCGCGATCAAAGACGCGACGCGGCGCCTCGCCCGCGCGCTCGGCGTGAAGGGCCTCATGAATACCCAGTTCGCCATTCAGAACGGGTCTCTCTACGTTCTCGAGGTCAACCCCCGGGCGTCGCGGACCGTCCCTTTCGTCTCGAAGGCGATCGGCGTCCCGATGGCCAAGCACGCCGCGCGGCTGGCCGTCGGAGCGAAGATCGCCGATCTCCGCCTTCCCGCCGAGCGGGAACCGCTCGATTTCTTCATCAAGGGCCCGGTCTTCCCGTTCAAAAAGTTTCCGGGGGAGGACACGCTGCTCGGTCCCGAGATGAAGTCCACCGGAGAGGTGATGGGCGTCTCCCCGCGGTTCGGCCACGCGTTCGCCAAGGCGTGCGAGGGCGCGGGCCTCCAGTTCCCCACGGGCGGCACGGTGTTCCTGACGGTGAACCCCTTCGACAAGGACGCGATCGAGCCGATCGCCCGCGAGCTCTCGGCGATGGGATTCCGGCTCTACGCGACCGAGGGGACGGCGGCGCATCTGGCGCGCGCGGGGGTCTCCGCGACGAGCATCTTCAAGGTCAACGAGGGGACGCCGAATGCCGTCGACCGCATGGACGCCGGGGAGATCCAGATGGTCATCAACACGCCGCTCGGCAAGCTCTCGCACTACGACGAGGCGGCGATCCGGGCCGCCGCGCTCCGGCTGAACATCCCTTGCCTGACGACGCTGTCGGCGGCGACGGCCGCGGTCGAGGCGATCCGCGCCCTGCTGGAGGGCGCCACCGAAGTCGCGGCCCTCCAGGATTTCCACGGGCCATGACGATGCGCGCGCTCGGCCGGGCGCTTTGCGCCCTGCTCGCCGCGGCGGTCCTGGTTTGCGCGTTCCCTCCCGGCACCCGTCTGGCCGCGGCGGCGGTCGCCGGCGCGGCGGCGGCGTTCGTCCTCGGGGTCGCGGCGCCGGGCCGCGGGATTGCCGCCATCGCGTTCGCCTGCTGCGTGTCGGGATCCGCGGCGGCCGCGGGCGGCCGATGGGGGCTCCTGCCGTGGCCGGCCCTCGGCGCGCTTTCCTTCGCCTCCGGCGCCGCGCTCCGCAACGCGATCCGGGGCACGGCCGACGAGCCGTCGCCGCTCGACCGGTCCGTTTCGGCGCTGGCGATCTTCTGGACGGCGGCGGCGGTCGCCGCCGCGGTGTCCGCGCGTACGCTCTGGGCCCTGTTTCACGGCCTCGCCGAGCGGGCCGTCAATGCGCGGATCGTGACCGACTCCGTCGCGATCCGGGGGACGCTCATCGCGCTCGCGGCCGTCTCCGCAGGCCTGGCGCTCTATGACGCGGCAAGGCGGGCGTCCGCGGCGGACCGGCGGCTCGCCGTCCACGCCGTCGCCGCGGGGGCGGCGATTTCGGGCGCTCTCGCCTGGCTGCAGTCCCGCGGGATCGTCGCCGCTTCGCAGTCCCCGTTCTGGAAGACCGTCGGCCGCTTCTCCGGCCTCGGGAGCGACCCGAACGCGGCGGGTGTTCTGGCGGCGCTCGCGATCGGACCCGCGGCGGCGGCCGCCCTGCACGCGCGCCGCCGATGGCTCTGGGCGCTGTGCTCGCTCGCCCTGGCGGCGGGGATCGCGGCCTCGGGATCGCGGAGCGGCGTCCTCGCCGCCCTGATCTCGGTGGGCGCGGTTTTCGCGCTCGAGACGCGGGGACGGTCGCGGTGGACCCGGCCGGCGCTCGCGCTCTTCGCGGTCGCGGTCACCGGCGTCCTGTTCTTCGCCTCGCGGGGCCGCGGCGGAGCGGTCGAGCGCATCATCTCCCTCTTCGACGCGGGAACGCCGTTCGCCTACCGGACCTCCTCGCGAGGCTTGTTCTGGCGGTGCGCGTGGGACGCGTTCCGGCAGGCGCCTCTGGCGGGAATCGGCTGGAACGCGTTCTCGTGGCGGCTCCCGGACCTCGCCGCCGCGCTCGGCGTGCCGACCCCCGTGATGGACAATCCCGGAAACTTCTATCTCGAAGTCCTGTGCGAGACGGGTCTCGCCGGCGCCCTCCTCTTCGCGGTGTTCCTCCGGCGCGCGGGGCGCTCGGTCGCCGGGGCGGTCGGCGGAGACTTCGCGGCGCGCGGCGCCGCGGCCGCGCTGATCGGATTCGCGCCCGCGCTCGCCGTCGGCTCCCATCTCCTCGCGGCGGAGGTGTCGATCGCCGCCTTCCTGACACTCGCGCTCGCCGCCGGGGACCGGCGCGAGGGGCCGGGCCCGCCGGCGCGGCAGCGCCTCGCCTTTCGCGCGCCGGCCCTGATCGGAGGCGCCGTCGTCGCCGCGGCCGCGCTCGGTTGGACGCTTCTCCTCGCCCCGACCGCGACGGCCGACGAAGCGTTCCGCCACTCCGCCATGATCGGTTTCTATCCGCCGGAGCTCGGGGCGCACGGCCCGTTCCGGTGGATGCGTCCCCGCTCCGCGCTCCGTCTCGGGCCGGGAAGCCGCACGACGCTCGCTTTCCGGTACCCCGATCCCGCGCACGCGGCCACACTCGCCGTCCGTTCGGCGGACCGGCCTCTGTTCTCGGGACCCGTATCCGCGAATCCCGCGGTTTTGACGTTCGTCGGTGTCCCCGCGCGGGATTCGATCTTCCTCCTCCGCGCGTCGCCGTCTTTTCGCCCCTCCGACTCCGGCGCCCCCGATTCGCGGCTCCTGTCGCTCCGCGTCACGTCCGCGCCGTGAAGCTTCAGTGGCACCCCGCCTCCGGGAAGCGGACGGTCTTCTCGCTCGACCTCGAGGGACCGGGCGGCGCGGTCGTGGGCGCGGCCGCGGTCGTTTGCGCCCTGCTGTGGCTCGCCCTCCCTCCGTCGCTCGGTGCGGTGCTCGCGCGGTGGCGTCGGGGGCGCGCGGAGGCGGAGGTCTCGATCCTGAACGCCCGGCGGCGCGAGGCGCTCGATCTCGCGACGTCGGCGCTCCGGCACGCGAGCGAGCGGCTCGAGACCGATCGGACGCTGGTCGCCCGCATCGCCTTTCTGTACGGGCTTCGTCCGCTCGCCCGGCGAATCGTCGGGGGGGCCGCCCCCGCGTCGGCCTCCCCGAACGCTCCGGCCGCGAACGTGCTCGAAGACGCGGAACGGCGCGTCGCGGTCTTAACGCAGGCGGTCGCCGCCCTCGAGGCCCACGAAGCGCGCGATCCCGCCTCGGCGTCTCTCACCCCCTCGATCGCGCCCCTTCCCGACGCGGCGTGGGTGGTGACCGGCGACTTTGGATGGCGAACCTCCCGCATCACCGGGCGGACGGAATATTCCGCGGGAGTCGATTTCGCGGCGCCGCGCGGACGCCCCGTCTTCGCAACGGCCGACGGCGTCGTTCGCTGGACGGGTCCGGTCTCCCTGCGCGGCGGGCCGGCGTACTTCCGCTTCGGGAAGGTCGTGGCGATCCGGCATGGCGCGCGCGCCGTCACCGTCTACGGGAACCTCGATAACGTCTCGGTCGCGCGCGGGCAGCGCGTGCGGCGGGGCGACCGGATCGGAACGGTGGCGGAGAGTCTCTGGTTCGGCGCCCCCCGCCTTCGCTACGAGGTCTGGCGGACCTCGGAAGGAGAGCCGTTCCCCGTCGACCCGCGGCTCGCGATGCTTCGGGACCGGTCGCCGGGCGTGCTCGACGCGCTGCGGAAGGCGCTCGCGTCGAGCCCGAGGCCGCCGTTTCCGCTACCCGGCGATTTTCGGTAGGCGTTCGCGGCCCGCGGCGGGAAGAACGTTCAGTCGATCGCGCGCGCCGCTTCGAGGACGCGCTCGATCTCGGTCTCGTCGTTGCCGACGTGCGGCGCGAACCGGACGGCGCCCTCCCGCGGCGAAGTGACGATCTTCCTCTCCTCGAGCTTCGCCACGGCGGCCCGCGCGTCGCCCGACGGGGGAACCGCGGCGAGGATCGCCGAGCGTGAGCCCTCGGGCGTCCGGAACGTCCAGCCGAGGCTCGCGAGCCCATCCCGGAGCGCGCCGGTCAGCCGCCCGATGTGGCTCTGCGCTTCCTCCATGCCGATCGAGGACAGCAGGTCGATCGCCTCGGCGAGCGCGAAGACCGATCCCGTGGGGAGCGACCCGGCCTCGAACCGGCGTCCCGATTCGAAAATCCGCAGCTCGTACGCGAGCTGCGAATCCTGCCAGGGGACGTTCCACCATCCGACCCAGGGCGGGCGGACCGCCGCCTTCGCCTTCTCCGAGAACGCGAAGATCGCGAGCCCTTCCGGACCGTAGAGGAACTTGTGCCCGTCGGCGGCGAGGACGTCGATCCCGAGCCTTCCGGCGTCGATCGGCATCGTGCCGAGACCCTGGATCGCGTCCACGACGAGGAGCGTCGGCCGGTCCCGGCAGAGCGCCGCGAGGTCGGCGATCGGAAGCACGGCTCCGGAATGGAACGCGACCCACGAGACGGCGACTACGCGCGTGCGTTCGTCGACGAGCGGCGCGAAGTCGCCGGCCGTGAGACGGCCGTCACGGCTCCGGGCGATCCGGTATTCGACGCCGCGCGGCGCCAGATTCATCCAGGGATAGACGTTGGCGGGAAACTCGAGATCGTCGCCGACGACGTTGTCGCCCGTCTTCCAGTCGAGCCCCTGAGCGACGAGGTTCAGCGCGAGAGACGTGGAAGGGAGGAGCGAGAGCCGCGACGCGTCACCGCCGACGAACGCCGCGGCCTTCTCGCGGAGCTCGTCGTACCTCCGGTACCACGTCTTCCAGCGGAGCGCGCCGAAGTTCGACTGATCGTCGGCGTGCGCGCGCACGGCCGCCGCGACCCGGGCCGGCAGCGGCGCGACCGCGGCGTGGTTGAGATAGACCAGGTTCTTCCGGACGGGGAACTCGCGGTCGAGGTTCGCGGAAGAAAAGTCGAACATGGGGACAGTCTAACGCCCTGAATCTCGTCGGAGCAGGGCCGAGTTGAAGCGGTCGCTTTCGGCGCCGCTTAACTCGGCACGGACCTGGGCGGCGCCGAGTCGAAGCGCACGCGCGCCGCTTGACTCGGCGGAGATCCGCGGTGTCGACGGCGACGCGGCCGCGCGCTCCTCGCCGCCGAGGCTTCGAGCATATCCGTCGAAATCGTCACCGGAGGCCGTCGGCGAGGTACAGGTCGCCGAGGTTCCGGAAATAGGAATACGCGTACCACTTTCCGTCGGGCGTCACGACCGGCTCGATGACGCTGACCTGCCCGGCCGAATCGCCGAGGCTCAACTGTTTGATCACGTCCCACCGGCCGCCGGCGATGTCGAACCGGGCGAGCTTCGTGCCGCCTCCCTTCTCGTGCGTGTGCGTGAGAATCGCGCGGCCATCCGGACTCCAGACGCATCGCGTCGCCTTCGCGGCGCCCCATCCCTTCACCGGCCGGATCTCTCCCGTTTCGAGCGAATAGAACGCGGCCGTCGAGCCGCCGGCCCCACCCGGCGCCCTGCTCTCGTTCCGGGCGTCGGTCACGAGCATCGTCTTGCCGTCCGGCGAAACGGGCGCCCACCAGGTGACTCCCTGCACCCCTTCCGGCGTGAGAGGCCGGGCCTTTCCGCTTTCGATGTCGACCGACCAGCAGCGGCGCTTGTGCCCTTTCTCCATTCCGCAGACCGTGAACCGCCGGCTGTCCGGGAACCAGCTGACGGCTTCGCCGTCCCTCTCGACGAGAGGTTCGAGAGAGAGACGGCGGGCTTCGCCCGCTCCCGTGGGAAGCAGCAGCAGCGGCGGATCGGTGCTCCCGAGCGGTGTCGCCAGTACCCATTTGCCGTCCGGCGAGAGGCCGCCATGAATGGCGGAGCCTTCTCCCAGGCGAACCGCGGGGGACCCGTCGGTCTTGCGCAGATAGACCGCGGACACGGCGCCGGCCCCTTCTCCCGACTCGGTGAAGAGCAGCGTCCTGCCGTCGGCCGAAATGTCGGAGATCCACGGAGCGTCGAGCCACGAGAGGTCGACCTCCTGGGCCCTGTCCGGAAAGAGGCCGGCGAGCTGCGAACGGATCGTGTCCCTCGAGAGGAGAACCCGGCCGTCGCGCGAGATGTCCTTCAGCGTCACGGCTCCCGGAATGCCCGCCACCTGCCGGACTTTCCCCGAGCGGTCCATCGCGCGCAGCGACGTTGCGGTGCCCGTTTCCGCAGCGGAGAACCAGATTTCGTCTTTCTTCGGCGCCCAGGCGAGGCCGGCGACGCTTCCCCAGACTCTCGTCGTGAGGAGCGTCTTCCCCCGGGTGTCGATCACCAGGATGTCGCCTCTGCCGTCTTCGTCGGCGTCGAGAATCGCGAGCCGGTCGCCCGAGGGAGAAATTCGAACGTCGCCGACCAGCCGCTTCGCCTTGAATACCGTCGTACCCGGCGGGTACTCGACATGGTCGGCGGCCTCGCCCATCACGGTCCCGAAAGCCCTTATCCCGACCGCCAACCGGTCGCCCTTCGGGGACCAGTCGGCCGCCGTCACATTCTCGACGAGAGTCCGGGGCGCGCCGCCGCCGAGGGAGACCTGGGCGAGCGCGCGGCCGCGGCCGTCCCCCTGTTTCTGCGCGATCGCGAGCTCCCCCGACGCCGAACAGGCGAACAGTCCGGAATCCGGGAGCCCGAGCGGCCGCGACTCGGGGCTTTCCACGCGCGCCGTGAAGATCTCTTCCGGAGCCCCATCCCACGAGGCACTGTAGGCGATCGTCTTCCCGTCCGGCGTGAAGCGGGCCGTTCCGATGGTCCCCCGCCGGAACGTGAGACGCTGGAAAGAAGGCGCCGGGGAGCGCCGGACGCGCGTGGCCAGGAAGACGCCGGCCCACGAGGCGAGGAGCGCGGCCGCGATCGCGGCGCGTTTCGCTCGCGCGCCGCGGCGGGGGCGGGCGGGCGACACGGCGACCGCGGTGCTCGCCGCCTCCGGGAGGCGCTCGCGAAGCGTCGCGAGGTCGCGAGCGAGATCGCGTGTCGAGGCATAGCGTTGGCCGGCGTCCTTCGCGAGACAGCGCTCCACGATCCACCGCAGCGGCGGAGGAACGCTGCTCGGAAGCGCCTCTGGATCCTCCCGCAGGATCGCCGAGAGCGTCTCGGCGGCGCTGCCGCGCCGGAAGGCAGGACGCCCCGTCAGCATCTCATGGAGGATCGAACCGAAGGAAAACTGGTCCGAGCGGACGTCGACCGCAGCGCCGCGCGCCTGCTCGGGCGACATGTAGGCGACCGTGCCCATCACGATCCCGGGCGCGGTCGCGGCGCCGTCGGAGGTGGGGAGCTGCGACACGCCCGCGTCGGCCGATTGCGCGAACTTGGCGAGGCCGAAATCGGCGATTTTCGCGAGTCCCGTCTTCGAGATCAGGACGTTTTCCGGCTTCAGGTCCCGGTGCACGATCCCCTTCTCGTGCGCCGCCGCGAGCCCGGAGGCGATTTGCCCGGCGAGGTCGAGCATCTTCCGGACGGGCATCGGCTCGCCCATGAGGGCCCGGAGCTCGGTTCCGTCGACGAGCTCCGTGGCGAAGAAGTGGACGCCTTCGGCCGCGCCGACGTCGAAAACGGTGACGATGTGCGGGTCCGAGAGCGCCGAGGCGGCCCGCGCCTCTCCCTCGAACCGGCGGAGTCGCTCGGAATCGCCCGCGAACTCTTCCGGAAGGATCTTGATCGCGACCTCGCGTCCGAGCCGCGAGTCCCGCCCGCGATACACCTCGCCCATGCCGCCGGCGCCGAGCGGAGAGAGGATTTCGTAGGGGCCGAGGCGCGAGCCGGCGCGGAGCCTCATCGCAGCCCTGTCACCACGTAGAGATTGTTGAGATACCGGCCGTACGAGTAGGAGTAGCCCTTCCCGTCGGCCGTCACGAGGGGTCCCTGGATGAAGAGAACGCCGGCCCGATCCGCCGGACCCAGATCGGCGAGGAGGTCGCGCTTTCCGGTGCGGACGTCCAGCCGAAAGAGATGTGCGGGTGCGGTCCCCGTCCGGACGAAGAGCGCCGAGCCGTCGCCGCTCCAGCGAACGATCTGATCGTTCGGAGCGGTGTTCGCCACGGGTCGGGAGGGGCCCCCGTCGAGCGGGAAGATCTCGATGGTACCGGAAGGGCCATGCGCGGCGATCGCCCTGCCGTCGGGCGAGATGCGGCCGAGCGATGTCGCGCGGACGGGAGACGGCCGGGGAGGTCCGCCGGAGATCGGCTGCTCGAAGATCCTCGGCGTCGGGTGCCCCGGATCGCTGGCGAAGAGAAGGAGCCTCCGTGAGTCGGGGAACCAGTCGGCGTTGGAGACCGCGACGCCGGGCGCCGTCAGGTTGATCTCCTGACCGGCGCCGGTCGGAAGCAGAACGATCGCCCGCTGCGGATCCGCCGAAAGCGCGACTGCCCATTTTCCGTCGGGCGACAGCCGCACGGACCGGCCGGCGCCCAGCCGAACCGGCGGCGATGCGCTGTCGGTCTTCCGAAGGAGGGTCGCGCCTGTCGCGCCCTGGCGGATTCCCGCTTCCGTGAGGAGCATCGTCGCGCCGTCGGCGGAAAGATCCGTCGCCACGGCATCTTCATGCCAGGAAAGGTCGGTCTCCGCCGCGGCGCGCGGAGCGCGGAAAACGATCGAGCTCGGCCAGAAATTCTGGCTCACAAGTACGCGGCCGTCCCGAAAGACGTCCTCGAGAAGAAGGACCCCGGGAGTTCGCGTGATGACGTGGACGTTCCCCGAGAGATCGACCGCGTGTACGCTCATGGTTCCGGTCGCCGCGCCGGCGGGACGCGCGGAGAACCAGATTTCGCGTCCCGACGGGTTCCATGCCAGACCGCCGAGGGTCTGCCAGCCGGAGGCGAGAACGCTCGTCTTGCGCCGCCCGACGTCGGAAACCTCGACCGACTGCGTCCCCGGCGCGAGGCTCGCCTCGGATCCGTGCGTGACCACGATTGCGAGGCGCTTCCCGTCCGGCGAGAAGCGCAGCGCGTCGACGGAGGCCGCTGGACCGGGATCGAAGAGCACGTTTCCGATCGGATACTCGACCCGCCCGCGCCCCGCGACCTGGTGCACGACGGCGAGCTCCGCGCCGTCGGGAGACCAGTCGGCATCCACGACTCCGTCGAGGATCTGCCGCGGCGCTCCGCCCGCGAGCGTCGTCTCGGTGAGCATGGTCGCCAACGTCGCGGGGTGGTGCATCACGCCCAGGGCGACTTGTCCCGTGGAAGAGATCGAGTAGACGGTGCCTTCGGGCCAGGCGAGCTCGGTCGAGTCGGTGCTGTCCGTCCGCGTCATGTACGTCCGCCGCGGACCGCCCTTGACGCGCGCGGAATAGAGGATCGTCTTCCCGTCCGGGGCGAAGCGCGCGTTCCAGATGTTGCCTGTCTGGAACGTTACCTGATCGTAGGCCGGAGGCTCGCGCGGCGGAGGTTTCCAGAAGATCTTCGCGAGCATCGCGCCCGCAGCGAGAGCCGCGACGAGTGCGGCGCCAGCGAGGATTCGCGATCGGCGTTTCGGTTCGGCGGCCGCCGGCGCGGCCGCGGCCGGACCGGAAACGGTCTCGCTCAGATGATCGCGGATCGATTCGAGCTCCCGGTGCAGGTCGGAGGTCGACGCATACCGCCCTCCGGGGTCCTTCGCGAGGCAGCGCTCGACGAGCCACCGAAGCGGCGGCGGCGTGCCGGAAGCGGCCGTCGCAAGCGGCTCCGGATCCTCGCGCAGGATCGCCGCAAGGGTCTCCGCGGTGCTGGCGCGCCGGAACGCGGTCCGGCCGGTCAGCATCTCCCAGAGGATCGCGCCCAGGGCGAACTGGTCGGAGCGGAAATCGACGGCGGCGCCGCGCGCCTGCTCCGGCGACATGTAGGCGACCGTTCCCATCACGATCCCGGGCGCCGTCGCGACGCCGTCGGAGGTGGGGACCTGCGACCCGCTCGCGCCGCCCGCTTCGGTGAGCTTTGCGAGCCCGAAGTCTGCGACCTTGGCGAACCCCTTCCTCGTGACGAGGACGTTTTCCGGCTTCAAGTCCCGGTGCACGATCCCTTTCTCGTGGGCGGCCGCGAGCCCCGAGGCGACCTGTTCCGCGAGGTCGAGGACCTTCCGGACCGGCATCGGATCGCCCATCTGCGCCCGGAGATCGGTTCCGTCGACGAGCTCCGTCGCGAAGAATTGCACGCCGCCGGCTGTTCCCACGTCGAACACGGCCACGATGTGCGGGTCCGAGAGAGCCGAGGCGGCGCGCGCTTCCCCCTCGAACCGTCGAAGCCGCTCCGGATCGGCCGCCCACGCCTCCGGGAGGACCTTGATCGCGACGTCGCGTCCGAGCCGAGTGTCACGGGCGCGGTACACCTCGCCCATCCCCCCGGCGCCGAGGGGGGAGAGGATCTCGTACGGGCCGAGCCGCGTTCCTGCCTGTAAGGTCACGAAGGGATCTCTTTCCCCGATCCGCCTCGAGAAAGCCTATCGCGACGGCAGCTCCTCGGCGAGCCAGACGTCGGCCTGGCGGTCCTCGTCGAGACCGACGACGATGCGCAGGCCGGGGCTTGCCCATGCCTTGGCGCCCAGCTCGGGGCTGGCGGACACGGGCGAGGTTTTCCCCGTGGCGAGATCGATCGTGGCCAGGCGGTTTTCCCGGATGACCAGGAGTCGGAGGCCGTCGGGATACCAGCCGCCGTGCGCGACGGCGGATCGAAGAGCCGGTACTCTTTCGTGCCGAGGTCGAGAACCGCAGCGCGCGGGGGATCGTTTCCCCGGTAGACGTATCCGGCGAGCCGGCGCCCGTCGGGAGACCAGGCGAGGGCTCCGAAATTCGTCCCGGGCGGCCCCGGCGGAGGCGGAAACCGCTGCGGGTGTTCCCAGGGGAGCGCCTGACGCGCGTCGAAGACCGCGATCCCGTCGGCGAGGCTCGTGGCGAGGCGATCGCCGGCGGGCGAGAGAAGAGGGACCCAGCCGGATTCCTCGCGCGTCGTGCGGGTCAGCGGTTCGAGACCGCTTCCGTCGGGATGGATGGCCCACGTCTCGTATCGGCCGTTTCGGAGGGATTCGAACAGCGGCCGCTTTCCGTCGGGCGACCAGGAGACGTAACGATCGAATTCCGGGTCGTCGGTGAGCTGAACCGGCGTTCCGCCTCCCGACGGCACGACATAAACGTCCTCCTGCGGCGAAAGCGAGGTGAAAGCGATCGTTCGGCCGTCCGGAGAGGGGGCCGCGGACATGACGCTTCCGGTCATCGACACGATCTCGCGGCCGGCGCTCGCGGCCGTCGAGCGGACCGGATCGAGGTCGAGGCGGCGGATGATCGTTCGGGACGAATACGCCGAATACACCCACCGGCCGCCCGAGCGCGCGAGATTCGGTCGCCGTCTCCGGTCAGCGCGGTTTTCGAACCGGGGCTTCGGCGCCCGGTACGTTGTCGGCAACCATGATCGATGCGAACTCCTCGCCGGTCGAGATCGTCAGGTGCGCACCGTCCGGCGAAAGGCCGAGCGACTCCGTGACGTACTCGGGCGAGAATCCGGCGACGGGATGACGGCTGCCCGCAGTATCGGCGCCGGGCGCGAAGTCCTGGACGAACACGCCCGTCAGGCCCGCCGCGTCCTCTCCCACGTAATACACGGATTTACCATCGCGGCTCCACCGGGCGCGCCCGTAGATGATCCCGGGCGCGCCGACCGTGAACGGCGCCGCGATCGTGAAGGGCACGGGCCGCCCCGAGCCGATTTCGAGGAAGTGGACGGTGTTCTTCAGCCTTCTCCGGTTCTGCTCGACGTAGAGCGCGTAGCGCCCGTCGGGCGAGACGTCCGTGCCGACGCCGTCGACCTCGACGAGGCGGACGCCCCCGGTCCCGTCGGGATGGATCTTCCAGATGCCGCGCTTTTCAGAGTTCCCGCTCCAGTAGACGATCCACTGCCCGTCGGGAGTTTCCGTGGGATTCTCGGCATCGACGCCGTCGCGGGTGATCTGCCGCGCTCCGCTGCCGTCGGCGTTGGCGGTCCAGACCTCGAGATTTCCCGTGCGGTCGGAGTCCCAGAGGATGTGCGCGCCGTCGGGCGTGAACGCCGGGTCCCAGTCCTGCGCGCTGTCGTCGGTCACCTGCCGGAGAGCCCCGGTTTCGAGCTCCATCGTCCACAGGTCGAGGTTCCCGCTGCGGTTGGACGAGAAGAGGATGCGTTTTCCGTCGGGAGAGTACGTCGGCTGGCGGTCGATCGAGCTGCCTTCCGTGAGGAGCCGGGCAGCCGCGCCCGCCCGGCCCGCCAGGGCTTCCCGGAGGTTCTGGCGGCGCAGCCGCTGCGAGAAGACGAGGCGGCCGCGGGAGAGCACGTCGCACCGCGAGACCTCGCCGGCCGAGGCGTTGATCGCGGCGAGGCCCTCCGCCCAGAGGACCGGCCGCGCTCGCCCGGAGGACCGGTCGAGGTCGAAGACCCGGCTCTCCGAGCCCGCGATGTCCCCCATGATGCTGGCCGCCTGGATGTAGAAGAGGTGGTCGCCGGTCCCGGACCAGGCGAGACCGCCGACCGCGTACCCCGGCCGGTCGGGGCCGAGCGGCGACACGCGGCCCGTCGCCGGATCGATCTGTCGCAGGCGCCACGTGGCGGAATTCCGGTTCAGGTTTCCTTCCGAGAATCCGATCGTCCGGCCGTCGGGCGACCATCGCGGCGAATAGAACTCGATGTCGTCGAGCGCGGGGAAGTCGGTTTCCTTCCCGGTTTCGAGGTCGTAGAGACCGAAGCGGGAGACCGCGCGCTTGGTCGTGCTCAGCCGGAAGAAGGCGATCTTCCGGCCGTCCGGCGACCAGTCCGCTTCGACGACGTCGTCGACGAGCCTGCGCGGCTCGCCGCCCACGAACCCCACGCGGTAGACCGCCTGGGTCGCGCCGAGGTCCCGCAGGAAAAGGATCGACGAACCGTCGGGAGAGAAGCGCGGGCGCCGATCGGGGCCCGCCGTCAGCGGCGTCTCGCCTCCGCCGACGAGCTGTTTGATCCAGATCCGGGACTTTCCGTCCCGCCAGGACGTGAACGCGATGAGCTTTCCGTCGGGCGATGCGGCCGGATCGCTGTCCGCCCCGGAAAAAGTCAACGCGTGCACGCGGACCGGATCGCCGGCCGACGGCGCCCGCAGACCGCGCGCGAGCAGAAAGCCGGCGAGGATTCCCGCGGCGATGCCAACGACGGCGATCGCGGCGCCGGCCCGGCGCGGCGCCCGGACGGCCGCGCTCGCTCCCGTCACCGTCCCGCTCGGCTCCTCGAGCGCGAACGCGATGTCGCTCGCCGACTGGAACCGCTGCTCGGGCTTCTTCTCGAGGCAGTGCCGGACGACGCGGTCGAGCGCCGGCGGGATCGGCCGGCCGGTCTCCGAAAGCTCGGGAGGGTCCTCGCGGAGGACGGCCGTCATCGTCTCCGCGGAGGTCTCGCGCTGGAACGCGCGCCGGCCGGTCAGCATCTCGTACAGGACGGCGCCGAAGGAAAAGATGTCCGAGCGGTGGTCGACCGCCTGCGCCTTGACCTGCTCGGGGGACATGTAGCCGACCGTCCCCATCACGGTGCCCGGCTCCGTGTAAGCCGAGACGGTGGGGGAGTGGGTCTCGTCGGCGGCGACGCCCCGGCCGGTCAGCGGCTTCGCGAGGCCGAAGTCGAGGATCTTCACGCGTCCGTCGTTCGTGACGAAGACGTTGTCGGGCTTCAAATCCCGGTGGACGATCCCGGCCGCGTGCGCGGCGGCGAGGCCGGCGCAGATCTGGCGCGAGAGGTCGATCGTCTTCCGAAGCGGGAGCGAACCTCCGGACAGCGTCTCGCGGAGCGTCTCTCCCTGCAGGAGCTCGGTCACGGCGAAGGCGGTCCCGTCCTGTTCCCCGAAATCGTGGATCGCCAGGATGTTCGGGTGCGACAGCGCGGCGACGGCCTGCGCCTCCCGCTCGAACCGCGCGAGCGCGTCGCGGTCGCGCGCGACGGACTCCGGCAGGACTTTGACCGCGACCTGACGGTTCAGGCGCGTGTCGCGAGCCTTGTACACCTCGCCCATTCCGCCGGCTCCGAGGGGCGAGACGATTTCATAGGGACCCAGTTTCACCCCGGCCGCAAGCGTCATGGGAAATCCGCAGTCGTGCCGAAGCTCCGAACGAGCGAAGGCGGATCGTAGGGACCGAGCCTGACTCCTGCGACCAGGCTCATCGGAACATCCTGGCCGCGCCGAAGCGGCTCGGCCGCGAAGGCGGGCCGCCCGCTCCGAGGGGAGAGAGGACTTCGTAGGGTCGCAAACGAGTTCCGTTGGCGAGTGTCATTCGGAGTTCACCATCTTACCTTGCGAGCGCCATCATCCAGAGATCCCCTTCCTCGTACGGCTCGACCCAGGTGAGCCGCCGGCCGTCGCGGGACAGGGCGAACTTCTGCCAGACGCCGCCCGGTACGGAGCCGCGGGGGAGAACATCGTGAACGCTGCCGGTCCTCGTGTCGAGAAGCGCGATGTCCCGGTCTCGCGAGAAGAGGATACGCTCGCCGTCAGGAAGCCAGACCGGGTTCGATCCGTGGACCTTCAGGTCCCGGTACGCGCCCGAACCGACGTCGAACGAATAGATCTCGCCGGGCTCGAACGTCAAATGCGCGGCCACCCCGACGAGACCGCGCCCGTCAGGGGACCACGCGACGGGGTAGAAGCGGATGCCGGGCGCGATGGGCGGAAGCTTCCTGAGAGAGGTCGCCGCGGCGCGCGGGTCCAGCGTGACGGAGCCCTCCGTCGCTCCCGCGATCGAAAGCGTCCGGCCGTCCGGAGACCAGGAAGTGACCCC